>JBGTCY010000238.1:0-21446 GCA_041748615.1 Chitinophagales bacterium | reverse complement strand
AAGCTGCAAAAGGTGTCTGATTTTACTCATGCTGATCGTTTTATTCGCCATAGTTTGTCCGATTTGGTTTGAACCAAATCTTGACATTTTATGACGCCTTTACAGCATGAACTTTGAACTTCGCTTCAGGTGGTCAATTTGACCGGATTTTGCTGCTGCCCGGCAGAACAAAAGGAGGCGTTCGCAAAAGAAGAAAGACGCTCGGCATTGAACGAACGCCTGAAGAGGTAGCGGCAATCATGGAAAGTAACAAGCCGCGTTTTTTAAAGCATAGCTTCAAACCCGGACGACCGTCCGGCTTCAACAACCGAAAGAAAGCCTCCGAAACGCGCAGGCTGAAAGATTACAGCGATAGTTTTTTGTTCAACGAAATTCAAAGGAAGTACACATGATTGAAGTAGCTAACAGACCACTGACCACAGTCAACAGACCACAGTTGAAAAGCAAAACATCTCGCCCACAGCTTGCGAATTCTGTGTTTGAAGATTTTCAGACAGTCATTGACGAAACATTAAAGAATCATCCGGAACAAAAAGGAATGCCTGAGTCGCAACGTAAGCCGTTCTGGATGAATGTTTACAATGCTTACCTGCAGCGAACACTGAATTATCGTACAGTAGAGAAAGACATGAAGAAATACTTCAGTCCCACAATGCAAGAGGCAATTTACGGGATGACTGTAGCCTACCTCTGTAGTCCTTACATGCCTGTGTCAGATTTTTCTATGCTGAAAGGTCTTGGAAAAATCACAAATACAGTTCGTCTTTTTACAGTTGGTATAAAAGTAAGAGTACAATATAAAGGGTCTATTGTAATTGAAAATGCTGATTTCGAACGTGAGCATTCACCGTTTTACAAATCAATGAAATATTTCACTCAATATATTATTGAGTTACTGAAATTGGAAGGCATAGTAATTACCCAAACTAAAAGTTACAAAGATTGGGAATCACTCAACGGCTCACTCGCCACCCGTCCCCCGTCCCCCGTCCCTAATAAAAAAAGCGTCCGTAGTTTAAAGTCAAAACCTTCCCGTTCCACGGGAAAAGATGCCGGTTCGAGACCTGCCGGGCGCTCATCTGTTAACTACAGACCACAGACCACAGAAGACAGTCCAAAGAAAGCAGCCAAAAAATCAATCAAGCTGCTACTGAATGATGAAGATGAGACGAACCGACCCGCGACTAAAAGACTCGCGACTGAGGGACTAATAAAAACCGGCACCGGTCAATACCGCTTCCAAGCAACCACCCAAACCCTGGGCGACAACCACACCACCCGCCAAATGCACAAACGAAAAGTACAGCGTTGGCTTGACAAGCTGTACAAGATGAAAGCTAATGAGCGTACAGCGCTGCTGAAGGCGTTGATGGAGCATTTTGAACTTTAAAATATTTCATATGACAACCTACAAACTCACCACCATCGTCCAAGCCGCTAAAATCCAGTGGCGGCATGGATGGTTCAAATATTCAATGATATGAAAAAGCAAATAATACCGGAAACACTTCACCGACCTACACACCCGCCATTGAATTTAGCGGCATGTTATGAAACGGACGGCAATGTCCCCGTGAACTTCATTCAGAGAACCGAACCAAGTTATTTCTTTTTTTTGAGCGCAAGCAAAATTCATTCACTCATTAAATCATAAAATCATGTCAAACCAAAAGAAAGTAATCGTAAACATTAGATGTAAACAAGTAATCTGCTATCGTCAACAAAAAGAGATGACGATGCAGGAATTTCAATCACTGAAAGAATGTGACGGGGATGAAGTACACGAAACCCGTAACAGTAATCAGTATTCGTTACTTCAAGATTACATTAACCCAAGCGATGTATTTGATGCACACAATGAATATTTGGATTTTGAAATTTCATTGGAGCAGGGCAAGAAAAAAAAGAAATAACGACCTTAACCAATGAACTCTAATCAGAGAACTAAGGCAGTCTGTTTCCATAACGTGGGCTGTCGGCTGTCAACTGTCGCCTGATGTAACCTTCTCCCCCCGCCTCCGTATAACACCCCCGGGTTCCACCCACATTGTCATTATACATACGGCACAGAAATACAACTAACCTCATCTTGACGGCTTATATGCTGTCACGTATGTCTATGCAGCAGATGCATCAGGACCTGTTCCTCAGTTCCGGACACTTCCTGCCTATCCACGGTCTTAACTACCGCACAAAATCCCAACAGAAGAAAAAAACGAACCTGCTCCATTGCGCGCGCAAAGCAAAAGCAAAAAGGAGGCGCAGATGAAAAATCCGCTAATCATCAAATCATCAAATCCGCTAATCATCACATCAACAAATGCGTCTCCCCTCCTGCAATAAGCTAATCGCACAAATCCGAATCGTGCAAAGCCGCATTGCGCGATTGAGACTTCAAAAGGAAGTGCGCAGCGCCTATATGCTCGAAGTCCAGCAAGAACGCCTTGAACGCCTGCAAACGCGTTTAAGAAACGGGCAATGTGAAGACGCTCAGACCTACCGCGGCAGAATGAAATTATTCCAGCAGGACCAGGTCGTCATTATTAATAACAGAACCGAAGCGCAGGTCGTTAAAGTCTATGACCCCCACACCATTGAAGTATTCATTCCCGCCACCGGCATTGATATCATCACGGATGCACAACGCATCTGCAAAATCAAAGAGTAAAATTCCTGTCCCTTGTCCCCTGTCCCCTGTTTTCATATAACAACTTACAAAATGTTTACACTATCACGTATAAGAATGAACAACGGTTAATGACCAAAAACAATTTTATCCATGTCCGGAAAAAACACTCAGCGCAAATTTAAGACAGCTTTCATTAATCTCACCTCCGCGCAAATCCTTGCGCTGAACGCTACCCCGCTCGAAGTCGTTCCGGCTCCGGGCGCGAGTAAATACATTAAGGTGCATGATGCTGTTACATTAATGACCTTTGGTGTTGCTGCTTATGCCACTCAAACCACATTGCAATTAATCACCGACACCGCTGACACCGAACAGGCAAGCTGTACGGCTGTACTGGCAGCAACCGCTTCAAAGAATCAGCAATTCATTCCACAGGGCACTGTGGCGGCAGGCGGCTCTCAGTTGGTCGAAAACAAAGGTTTGAAGGTACGTGTGCCGTCAGCCAACCCGACTACATCAGGCGGCACCGGTACAGCAGTGGTGAGAGTTGTTTACGAGGTCATTGACATGAATTTCTAAAAAAAGATTTCTCACAGTAAAAAACAAATCATGAAGAGCAAATACCTGAAAGACAGAATGAAAGTCGCTCCGAAAAGAGCAGGATGTTACGCATTGAATTGCGGTGGCGCTATTGCAGGCAGCGCAATCATTGGCGCTGACAAAGTAGAAAAAATTAAGCCGCAGTATCGCGCATTCGGTCTCGTTGCTATCGGGCTATTAAGCTCACTCGCAAATCCGGAAGAATACAGCAACAGCCTGCTCACAGGCATGGGCGCAGCCGGCTCCATCTATGCCGCTGCAAATCTCTCCAAGAAAGCCGACATGTTTGGCGTGACCAATAAAGCTGCCGGTCTCACTGCTGGTGCAGAAGAAGGTACCAAAGGCACTGAAGAATTCGACTGGACTGCTGCAGCCAACCGCGCGGGTACTTCCGGTACGCCTGAGCAGGAGGTAGATGTAGAAGATGAAGGAGAAGAAAGTCTTTCCGACATCGAAGTGGACGAAGTGATTGATTCACTCACTTAAAATTTAAATTATTATTTAATTCATAACCATCATTCATTTTTAAAAATCAAAAACAGCCATGAGCGCAGAATCCACCATCATTGACAGCCTTTTAGGCATTGACATCGACAAATCAATTGGCGCCTTAGAAAGAAAAGCAGGCGCAACACCGCTCGACCCTTCACAACGGAAAGTTGCTGTAGCACTCTCCAACGCGAAGGTTAAGAAAGCGCTTCAGCAAGACATTCTCGACCCGGTGCAGAAGTTCTTCATCAGCAAGCTGGGCGAACTCAACCGTCAGACGGTCATTGACATCAACTCAGGAAAAAAGAAGATGTTCAAAAAAGCGCACTATCTGCGGATGCAACTCACGCAGTCGGCTAACACCCGATTGTTGGATACCATCGTTGAACACGTTCGCGGGGTACGCAGCTTCAAAGACAACGTGTTGTCTAAAACCGAACCATCCGTTATTTACGGTCTTAAGGTAGCTTACGGCAAACACGCCTCAAGCACAGAGCCGGGCGCAGTACATTATACGAATGCCTCTGACGCTGAAGACGCGGCTGGTAACAGACTTCCCGAAGGTTTAATCAATGGCGACCTGATTTTCACCGGTGGCAGCAGCAACAACATCATCTATGATGGTCCGGTGAAAAACTTTTTCCGCGACACACTTGCAAAAAGCGAAAAAGCACAGCAGGAAGATTTCGTTCCGGTAGCGCCCCTCATCGTGCTTGCCAACGAGCCGATTGGAGTAGAATATTTCGGTGCGAAAACGGCAAGCAACGCCACAACGATTGCTTTCCCCGCAGGCAACCACTTCATTGAAGTGAACTGGTTCACATTGACGCTTAAGTAAACTTGTTTTCCATAAACAGCAAAAAAGCCCGCTCGTTTCACGGGCGGGCTTTTTTCTTACTGATAATTAATTGAAATCTCAAAACTGAAAACTCACAATGGCTGAACTCAAAATAACCGACCAGGCTTTCGAAGTCACAATTCCAAACGGCACCGCTGCCGGTACGCCTATCACCTCTGAATTTAATTTCCGCACTGACTTTACAAAATGTACCGGTTACGTGCTACACCAGGTGAGCAATCCAAACGGCATTGCAGCGAGCGTAAGAATTGAATTAGACAATGGCGCGATTATCTCCGACTATGTGCACTTCAAACACATCGAGGCGAATGCCGCTACGCCCATGGGCGACCGATACAAGCCTGCTGATTTCCGCAGTATGAGCGAAAAGGTGCGCATTATCGTGAAGCCTATCACCGCCAGTGGCGCGGTTGATATCATCCTGCAACTTGTCTTCAGGCTGGTAAAGTAAGGGCAGGGCTTGCCCCTGCCCAATTAAGGATTAACAAATTAATCAATTAACTGTATGAACGAACGTCTCCTGAATGAATTGATTGACACTCACGCACGTGGTCTTGGTTGGCAAGGGTGGCGTGTGTCATCCGACAAAGAAATTATCGGTCTTTCTTTCCCCACCGTTTTTGTCGGAGGCATCGGTCTGGCATCAAGTAATAATGTTTCTTTTTCTGTGATACCCGGAGGTACAATAATTGTGGTACCCTCGCTTTGTGTCAATGTGGAAAGCCGGGTTATTTTACCCGACTTAAAACTGCTTTTTAACTTCCAGCAAGAGTTTAGGTTTTACGAAGATAGCACCAATAACTTCCTGGCTCAGCCGAGTGACTGGAAAATACATCCTATTGCTTCCGATGCAACAAACGGTAAATATTATTACCGCATTGATTTGGGTTTCCCTTGTGTATTTTCCGTGAAACAGGATACAAAGGTAAGAGTGCATTCAATTTTTGATACCTCCGGTAGTCCCACGCTCTTTTCCCTTACATGCTGGGGAACAGCGCTCTTATTGTCACCATTGAAAAAAACTGCAACTAACCCAATCCCCCTAACCCCCTAAAATGAATTTCGAAAACACCAAACGAAAAATCAAAGCGGAAAAACTTCCGATCTGGTTCCTGAGCATCATCAATGCCCGGGGCGTTCCTCAGTTGATTGCAAAATTTACGGAGGAAGATATCGCGCGCAGTGTAAAGTACCTGGAAGAGCAGGTGAAGTTTTTCAGTGACGAAAAAGATGAGGTGTGCTTTGAAATAAAAGCACAAAGCAAACTCACTTCCAATGGAAAAAACGCTGAGCTCATTTGGGAATTTTACGTGCCTCCTACAAGAAAATTAGAAGATCCTAACGCCCGGCTCAATGGTCCCTATTCCGGATTGGATGGCTTGGGCGCATTGACACATCCATTCGTGCAGGGACAGCTTACAGAAATCAGCAGCGAAAAACGCAGGCTGGAGGAAAGACGCGAGATGCTGCTAAAAGATGAAACGCGCGTGATGATACAGGAAAATGATTTGAAGCGCGAAAAAGAATATTGGGACCGTGAGCGGAAAGCGAAGGAAGATGAATGGGTTCGCTTGAGAACACAAAAAGAAGAAGAACTGAAAATTCTCAAAGAAAAATTTGAGAAGCGCGTGGAAGCCGGGAAAGAAGCGCTCTCCGGATTTAGTGAAAATATTTTGCCGTTGCTGAATGATTTTTTCAGCAGCAACCCGGCTTCCGGTTTAAGCGGAGCAAATCCGAAAGCCGACACCGATGAAGACAAGCTCATCAACAGCATTGCTTTCACCATTCGCAAACATAAAGAAGACCTGAGCATAAATGACCTGCAGCGCATTGGCGAGCACGTGGGCAAGTTGATTGTGAGAATCAAAAACGAAAAAGAACAGGAGGCTGAGGCAACAGCTTAATAATAATGCTGTGGAATATTTTGAAAACAATAAACTCTATCATCCCCGTCCGGACGGGCTGATTGATTTTGTTCAATTCATTGAAAGTTGCGATTACGTGAAAAATCGCTTCCGTGAATTGACGAAACAACATCATCCCGACCGTGGAGGCAGCACGATAAGAATGCAGGAAATTAATGAGGCTTACCGTATTGTAAACCTCAAACTAAAAAAGGTAAACTAATGGACATCGAAGGCTTACACGGCATCACCGCCAGTCCCGCAGATACATTGCGCACTCAACTGCAGCAGCGCCTCAACGTCATCCTGTCGGATGCGCCCACGGACTCCAGCGCTGCTGAAGCGCGGAAAATCATCATCGTCATTGAACTGCTCAATGATGGCGACACCCGGGGAGCGGTGAACCTCATGAAGGTATTGCCCTACTCATTCATTGATGACAATGGAGAACTGAGGCTCGACCCTGAGCAGTCGCCCCCGGATGAGTTGGATGGTCTCGGCAGAAAAGGCAAGCTGAAAAGATTATCTCCCTTCACCCGCGTCAAGTCTGCCATCAACGCGAAGCGCGCAAAACGCGCCTCTGAGTTGAAGACTGATGATGTAACGATGTTTCTCCGGAAGATGCCGGTAGAGAGCCGCAAGAAACTTTTCGCGCAAGTCGGCATGTCCGGGTATGATGAAAATGACCTCGAAGGGCTGAGCGGCAAGTTCATCAACTTTTTCAAAAATGCTGCAAGTAAAGTAAAAAATATTGTCCAGAAAGCAAAAGGAAATCAGCCTGCACCGACCTCGACTGCACCGAAGAAAAACAGACCGGTCATCAACAAAATAAAAACCGCTGTTCAGTCGAAAGTGCAGAGCGGCAGCTTCGTGGAAAAGGCAAAGAATTTCTTTGACCAGGTGAAGCCGACAATACAAGTGGACGCTACCAGCAGGATTGAAAAAAACTGGATGAAGTACCTGGCAGCTTTCGGGGGGATGACCGCAATCACGGTGATTGGATATAAAGCAGCCACAAGCAAGAAAAAATAAACATGATTACAGTCACCTTTTATCATAATGACGGCAGCAGGCGCAGATTGCATTGCAAACACGAAGCAATCTCCGTGCTCGATCATCTGATGACCGATTTTGATGCTTTTAAATACACGATTGATTTTTAAATGGCGACAAAAAGAAACATCGGAAACATTCTGCGGGAATACAAAAAGAAGATTCTCGAAAAGGTCGAAGCCGACCTGAAGGGGAAACCTATACATCATCCTGAATTGGATGAGCCCGTCTATTTCACCCGCTCGGGATTTGATGAGAGTACGCAGCACACAGGCGCAAGCAAAGAATGGTTTTTATACGATGCAATCATTTTAGCTGGCATGTTGCACCTGGAAGAATTAATTCAAAAAGCTATCATCATAAAATCAGAAGAGGACAAACGCCAACGTCCGATTAAAATACATCATCTCTCATCGAAAATCGCCTTTGGAAAAGCAGGAACTTACATCTTCAGGATTGTCATCAGAGAATCTGCGGGGCGCAATGAATTTTACGCGCTCACACGGCTTGATGTTTTCAAAAAAGAAAAGCCCTCCGGTTACTCGCGGCTTGAATCCCTTTCGGGTAAGTCCCGCTTAACAACGCTCCCGGAGGACTTCAATACAAAGTTAAACATTCCTGTCATTGATTATACCTCTCTCAAACAGGATGCCCTTTCCGAGGCAATTTTCAAAATGATTGAATTCATCTATAAAAAAGTAGAAGAACCTCAATTTGAATTAGGCGCTTATGAAATCATCAGTACAAATAACTATACGCTTGAATACAAGGGTTATAAGCCCTCCTACCAACAACTTGAGTCTTATGACCATTTAATTGATAAAGCTGAACTGACAAAGGTTGCGTACGGTAAGGGCGGCTTAAAAGAAAGCCTCCGCATACTTCACGATTATGTTGTCAAATATTCGCATCAGGTGCGCGGTCTTGCCAACCATCTCGCGGAAGGTCTCGACCTCACGACTGAGGCAGGTAAAAAACAACTGGCATTCAACATCTGGCATTTCTGTAAAACCTATATCAACTACGCTTATGACGAAGCGGGCAAAGAACAACTGAGAACGCCTGCCAGAACTTTCAGCGACCGCTTCTCCGGATTGGATTGTGACGACTATGCAATCTTCGCAAGCGCCATCCTTCGCGAATTGGGTCTGCCCTGGAAAAACAAAATCGTAGCATTTAAGTATCTCCGCAGAAATGGCGTGATGGTTGAAAACAAAAAACCTTACACCTATTCTCACATTTACGCGATGCTTGAGAACCGGGTCATAGATCCTGTCATGAACAAATATGGCGAAGACCCCGAAGGCATCGTTTCTTATTTTTTCATTTCAGAAAATAAATACGATACCGCCCTGAGCGGCATCATCGAAGTGAATGACGATGACGCCCTGGAAGATTTGGAAGGCATCAAACAACGCCTGCGCGCTCATCGTGGCAACCTGCTGCGGAAAATGCAGGCAAAGAACTCTCACAACTTCATGCAGGAACGTGCGCGGAAAAAAGAATTGCGCAAAACGAATGTCGCGCTTGCCTTCGCTGAAGTGGCTGAACCCGAAGAGTTCAACGCCCTGATGGGCTTGATGCCTCACGTGGATGATATCAGTGTGAACGGTAATCTCGTATTCAAAGACCCATTAGTGTCCGGTATCTGCAATCTCAGACTTTCACAGACCGACCTCAATGACGAACAGCTTGGTCGTGTGCAACCGGCTCTTGACGCCCTCGACCGGTGCGCAACGATTCTCGGCTGCGGTGAATACACCGATGATGAAGCTGAAAGCATCCTCGGCAGCCTCGGTAAAAAACGCAGACAGAAACGCCAGGAAAAAAGAACGGCAAAAAAAGAAGCGAAGAAGGAAGCGAAAGATTCAGGCGCGTCAAAGAAACAAGCGCGGCAAACCGGTAAAGCTGCCGCCAAAACGGTGAAAGCTTCCAACGCGAAAGAAGGCAGCAATAAACAAAAACGCCTCACCACCAAAGCGAAAATCCTTACCGCAAAATCAACCGGTGACAAAGAGGGGCTGAAAGTCGCCAAGAAAGAAAGAAGAACGCGGATAAAAGAGAATGCTAAAAAGGTCGGTAAAGTAATTGCCAAAATTGACCCCGTTATGGCAATCGCTCGCGGCAGTTACCTCGCTGCGTTGAAGGCAAACTTCCTCGGTCACGCCACTCAGATTACCTGGGCGGTTGAGAATGATAAACAACGCGCTGATGAAATAAAAAAGAAATGGGAAGCGCTGGGTGGCAAGTGGGACCGTCTCGTGAAGGTTGCTAAAAGTTCAGCCAAGAAAAAACCGCTATTCAAAAAGAAAGGCGTCAACCTGCCCGGACAGAATGAACCTATTGAGCCAGACCTGAATGGTTTGGGCGATCTCGGTGCAGCGCCTGCTTTTGCCGCTGCAGCCAGCATTATCGCTACCATCACCGGCATTCTTTCAAAAATATTTAAAGGGGGAAAAGCGATTAAAACCGGTGTGGATGTCATCAAAAATGTAACCGGCAAAAGTGTTGAGCCGGAGGAAGAAGAAGCGTATGAAGATTGGGAAGATGAAAGCAATGACGCTTATCCCGATGACAGCGGTCAGGGTTATGATACACTGCCTGATCAAGCCGGTGACGATTTTATTACTGAAGACGAAGATGACCCTTTTTATAACCCGCCTGACGAAGCCGGAGAGGATGGGGTTGATGAAGATGATGATGATAATTATGATGTTAAGAAACGGAAAATTACAGGCGAAGCGCAATCTGAAGCTGAAGCAGGTGGTACCGGCATCTGGGTGATCGGCTCGCTTGCCCTTGTCACTGCCGCGGGGTTATATGTTTTCACACGATAAAAAAAAACGAATGCTCGACTTCACAAAAAAACCAAAGACCATCTCCGCAAGCTTCACGCTCAATGTGCATGAAGGCAGTGAAGATAAAACCGTGAATGAAGCGCAGCAGATTCTGACCCGCGCCACTCCGGATGAGGTCGAACTGTTGAGCAGGTTATTCGATAACGAACGGCTCCGCAGCATGGCGCTGAAAGCGGCTGATAAAATGTTGCCGAAAACAAAATCTTAATCATTATTCATTAAATATTTTTTAACCATCAAAACAAAAGAAGATGAAATTGAAATTGAAAAAGTACCCGAAAAAGCCTAAAGCCACTGCATCAGTTGCAGTGAAAGAAGCTTACCTCAAGAAGGTAGCTGAAATCAATGCTGAGAACAAAAGGCGCTCGGCAGAAACCAAGAAA
Source organism: Chitinophagales bacterium (assembly GCA_041748615.1). Classification (GTDB taxonomy): domain Bacteria; phylum Bacteroidota; class Bacteroidia; order Chitinophagales; family CAIOSU01; genus JBGTCY01. The sequence goes on along the minus strand of JBGTCY010000238.1, from coordinate 10,671 downwards.
AGCGCTGAACTGCAAAAGAAAATCAGCAGCGTAGGTTCACCCCTGAGCGGTCTGTCCAGCAGCGCGAGCTATGGCACCCGGAAACGCAGAAAAAGCGTTGCCAAAAAGAAGACAGTCCACAAGAAGAAGTAAGGGCAGGGCTTGCCCCTGCCCCATAGTAAGGGCAGGGCTTGCCTCTCCTCCATAGTAAGGGCAGAGCTTGCCTCTGACCGTTTATCGAATTAACCAATTAACCAATTAACAAGAAATGTTAAGCAATACCGAACAGGTGAACCGCGCACAACGACTGGTTGATGATATCATCAAACTCGATGTGCAGAACGCTGCCGATATCAACCACACACTTTTGTTGTTTGATGCAGCTTCAAAAAAAGGGGTGAAGATTCCGGACGCGCGTTATCAGCAACTCCGTGACTTATCTCTGCGGCTCACCGCCCGGCAGGAGAAGCTGAAAGACCAGGCAAAAAAAAACGGCTGGACATTGAAGCTCGCGAATGCTCCCGCATCAGCTAAAAAATTTGTTGAGGGCGTAGCTTCTAACATTCAACAAGCAGGTGCATCCGCCTGGAACAAAGTGAAAGGTTGGTTCTCCGGATTGGGCGCTGAGCCTGTCACCATCTCGCTCACTACGATTGTCGTAGGCAGCTTAGTCCTGGGCGCTGCGGCTGCTTACATCTTCTTTGGTCCGGTGCGTGAAGATGCCGCTAAAGACAGCCGTTCGGTTACGCAGCTTCGCAACTATATCGAGGATGAAGTGAAAGCCGGCAGACTGAAACGCGAAGACGCGGATGCGATTTATACCGCAGTGACAAAATACGGCAATGACGCTTACAACCAGGGCAAGAAAAAACAATGGTGGGTGAGTAATAAAGGCTGGCTGAAGACAATCGGTTTAGTAGGTGGTACCACAGCATTGATTTTCTGGGGCATTCCCGCGCTCAATGAAAAATTTAAAACAAAAAAGTAAACAGCATGGCAACTCCCAGACATGAATCAATGAGCACGCTCAATTATCTGAAGCGTGTCTTTCAAACAGAAGGCGGTTCCGGAGGCGGCTCCGGGGGTGCGCTCAGGATGCGCATCAACGTAACCGGTGACACCATCACCGTCACCAGCGGAGGCAGTTACCCTACATTATTAGTTGACAAAAAGATTGAAGTATGGGCAACCGGTGGCGCAGGTGTCCTGCTCGATGAGGGCAACGGCTATGAGTTTAATCCTGCGACCGGGGCGCTGAGCGCCATGAGCAACGGAGATTATCTGATTTTGATTTTTGAATAGAAAAAATATACAATTAATTAACGCATAAAATCACACAATGAAAAACCTGTTCACACTCTTACTCATCACCTTCGCAAGCCTGCTGCATGCGCAAACACCGGCATTGCAAAACCCGTTACCATTTCAGCCGCAGGGCAGAAATTTTTCTGTTGAAAATTCTTTCAGCGTTGAGGATACCACGCAGCTTCAAGGTCCGGTTTATATGCCGGGCGTTTTGGAATTTAATAGTGGCAGCATCCTAGGAATTCTCCTCTTTGATAGTAACGCGCTTGTCTGGTTTGTAGGATTTGGAGCGTTAAAAGAAGCAATTCTCGAAGAAATTCTACTACCTCAAGGTCATCCTAATGCATTACTTTATTACACAAATGAAAGCGTGCTTACAACCGGTGATGGCATGACGCTTGTGTTTAATGACTCTTTAGGTTTTTTAGAATTTAAACCTGAAAACAAATTCATTTTAAACACCAGGTTAGTTGAATTCTACATTGATTCATTCCTCATCAACAATTATTACATGCCGATTGCGGATGGCGGTCCCGGGCAATTTATCACTACGGATGGTTCGGGAAATTTAAGTTTCAGTTATACGCCTAATAGTTTGTGGGATAGTACATCAGTTGTAATTCATCCAAGTGATACTTTTTTGCCTGTTTCAATAGGCAGTAACAAACAATTAGGCGGCAGTGGTACAATCCTTAGCGTTAAAGGTGCCACAAGAATGAATGGTGATTATGAAAACGTCACTTACTTCCCACTCAATGGTGATACAATAGGTTTCACCTATCTGGCGAATCACTTTTCAAACGAAAAAATAATTATGGGTGCCGGCATGACGGACTCTACGAATTTCCCCATATCATTCCTGCAGACACAAATCATAACTACGCCACGTGATATCTCGATTTCTGCAAACAGGTACATCACGATACCAGTGCTGCCGACAGACAGCACCGGTATTCCGCAATATTCATTGTGGCTCGATGGTGATATCGTAAAGCGTAAGCCATGAGCCTCCGCAGAAAGCTGAAGCGCGCCCTGATGGGCGATGATGATGAGGCAATCATCGAGGCGCTTACCCGGAAGCAAATCCGGAATGAACGCGCCCGGAAGACAGGAAAAATTACTTTAGCAATCATCAACACAGCAGCAACAATCGCAGGAATCAAAATTCCATTTATCAAAAACATCAATTTTATGAAAAACACCACATTCGCAATCTTCGGAGAAATCATCACTCGCATCTTCAGCGGCAAACCGAAATTCTTCACATGGGCGCAACGTGTCACCGGTTTAATCACCGTTGTTCTTGCAGCGCTCAAATATTTAGTGGATCCTACGATGGAATTCAACTGGTCGCCCAAAGCTGTAGAGGTCATTAATTATCTCATCGTAGCGGGCATCTCACTGACGGGCGCCTTCCAGCTTCCGAAGAAAGACCTGAATGAACCGGAAGAAGAAAACACCGGCTTTTTTCAGAAAATTCTTGGTGCGGTGAAGGTGACTTTTGGTAAATAAGTTTTAGAAAACCGATGGCGCGGAAAAAAACAAATTGGTGGTTACCAGGGCTGCTTGCCATTGGCTCTGTCGGTCTCATCGCCTTGTTAGCCACCGGCACAGATAAAGGGAAAGCAGTCACGCAAAAAGTTAAAGACATGGTCAGTGAACATCTGAATAAAAATGAATTTGCCAAACGATATTATCCGTTTGCCAAAGACAGCGAAAAGAACACCGGAGTTCCTGCATTAGTCACATTAGCTCAGGCAGCGCTCGAGAGCGGCTGGGGTAAAAGCGCTCCACAATTTAATTTCTTTGGCATCAAAGCGGACCGGTCCTGGTCGGGTGAGCGTCAGTTGCTGCGAACGACTGAATACCTGCCTAAAGGAGTCTCGTTTCCGGAGATTATCTCAACAGAAATTACCACTCGTAAAAACAGTAAAGGCGAACCGCTTTACAAGTATGTAATCCGTGATTGGTTCCGTGCGTACACTTCCCCCGAAGGCTCATTCCGCGACAAAGGAAATTTTTTGAGAACCAACCAACGATACAAACCTGCTTTCAATCATACGGACCCTTTCAAGTTTGCGACTGAAGTAGCAAAAGCAGGTTATGCCACCGACCCGGATTATGAAAGTAAGCTGCACAGGCTGATTAGTGATTTTCAAAAAATACTTAGCTGACCCTATGACAAAACTTTCATTAATACTTTTCCTGCTGAAGCTGAAATGTAAATTCTGGTTAGACAATCCGGAAAACTTAATTTCCGCGAAAGCCGCAACGCTTGTCCTGACGGTAATCACCTGGTGGCCCTGGTTGATGAACATTCGTGAAGCGGATGCGTGGTTAGTTGTTGTAGTTCACGTTATTCAACTCATCACCGGGTTGATGGCAATCGTGATTGGCTATTTCACATTAAAAAAAGAATTCAAAAACCGGAAAGAAAATCCGGAAGGCTGAAACTCTCGAGATGAAAAAAAACAATGACTCAGTCAACAAAACCATCCTGGTAATCCAGGGCGTAACGGCTGTGCTGTCATTAGTGCTTTCGCTCTTGATGGTGAATCAATATAATCAGCAGAACAAAAAAAGAACATCATGAAAATTCTCGTTCATTTCAATTAGTTAGGGTTTTATGGGTTAGGGTGAAAGAAGCCGGTGCGTTCAATGCAACCGGCTTCTTTCGTTTTTAATATTAACTTTACTCCATGGGTTTATTAGACGACTACAGCGGTCCTCCCGGTTTGGGCATGGCTCCCCGCCCGTCACGGGCACATCAGATTGTACTTGACAATTTATATTTTAACTTGCGTTCAGTATTGCCGGAAAGCAAATACTTAGTACTCACTGAAGACGCTATTTACAAGCGCGGCAAAAAAGACCGCGCGCCCGATATTGTAGTGTATGAAAAAACCGGCAGCGACCCGGAGAAAGATTTAGCGGCTCTAATGTTCATCGAGATTAACGACCACAAAAATCTGAAAGCGCTGGAAAAAAAGATTGACGAAGTAATGAGCTACGTGGCAACCGTGCAGGAAGCGTTCATCTACCGGTATGACACAGGCGCCTGGAAAAAATACAGCAAGCTGCCCAAGCCCAGCGCCAGGCAATCATACAGTGACGCGCTCAGCTTGCAGCTTTCAGGAATGACGTGATGCAATAGACCGTAGCCATTTATAACTACACTCCATTCCCCCCTCTCTTTCGGAGAGGGGGGAGGCACACACCACGCCAAAAGACGCCCATCAATGGGGGGTGAGGCTGTCAAAAAAGGGGGGTACTGAGATACCGGCAAGCTCGCGTTCGTTCATTACAGCGCAGCTAATGAAGCCGTTTTTCACGAAAACATCCGAAAGCGCCCTAAATCATAAATTATTTATCTTTAAGGGCAAAGCCGGTCCCTTGGTGAATCTCTACCTCGACTGTGAATGGTTCCCCGACCAACGTATCTTCCTGATTGGTTACGCGCTGGAAGATACCTACACCGGCAGCGTCTCCCTGCATCAGTCGTATCACCGCAACATCCACCGCAGTGACGTGCTCGATATCTTCACCCGGTGCACCGGCTACGTCATTGTGTATGGTCCTGATATCGGGATGCTCGAGAAGCGCTTCCGTTTTCCCTTCAGGGAGAAATACCGGTGTCTCAACTTCCTGAAAATTATTCGGAGATTGGAACCGGATTTGTCCTCGTACAAGCTATCTTCAGTAGAAAAATATTTCGGCATCAGGCGCAGTGAAAAAAAATATAAGGACAACATTTTTTCCATCTACAAAGATTGGCGCGACCCGGTGCAAAAACAACACGTGCTGAAGTATAATCATGAAGATGTGAGATACCTGGTAATGCTCAAGATGATTGTCTTCATGAAACATGAACCAACTGGAGCCTGGTTGTCCGGGTTGCTCATGAAGCCGGTTAAGATGAATGCCTAAGTGTGGCGCTTCCGGTTTCGTTTATTTATCGTGTCGCATTAGTAGCGTTGCTCGTCAGTTGTTTTTTACAATCTATTAGCAGAACTTAATCCGGTGCTCATCACGTGAAAACATAATTGCGCACAATATTTGTCGGGCACGCAAACATGTTTTCAAGAACTGTGAATGCGCAAGTTGTGACCGTGCCGCCCCTCCTCAGCTCCGCTCTGCTACGTTCGTCAGGTCAGCACCGTCACAAGCTCGGCTCATGGCGGCTCGCTCAGAGCCAGCGCTGCGCCTTCGCGCAAAACCGCATCCGGCATATACAAAAATATTGCCCGCGCACGGGGGGTGTCAAGGTCAAGCCCTCCGGGTTTTGCCAAAAAAATCTCCACCCCTTCTCATTTTTATTTTTTTACGGGCAAAGCGGTCGTATTTTTATTGCGCAAAAACCTTGACGCCCCCTGCAATCGCGCAGAAATAGCGGTGGGTATATGCCGAAAGCGGTTTTCTGCCGGTAGAATAAAAGTAACGTAGCCTGTTCCGGCTACACTTGCAACTGCTTGACAGGCGCACGAGCCTTTACTACATAAGATAAGTATGAATAAACAACAGGTATAGTTTTTGCGTAAAAAGAATTATTGACAAAGAAACTTTGTTGCTTAATGTAGCGAAAAGAAAATTTTTATTTAAAAAACTTTGGACTACCTTTGTGGAAATAATTTAAAAACTTGTATCGTTAAACGATGCAGTTTTTAATCGCAACCCTTGGGTGAAAAATCCTAAGGCACGGGCTCCTGAAAAACGGAGCCCTTTTTTTTACAACCACTTCAGTGGTTTCGTAATCATCACATTATTAGAAAGTTTCAGCCTGTCTGGCAAAACAGATTCTTCAAATTTCAGCCTGTGAGCCTCTAAATTAACTGATGAATCAGCTAACTCATTGAGTTCAGATGAAAACCTTTTTGGAGGAAAATAAACAAACACTTTATGATTAGGTTTTATTTCACGAATTAGCTTTACAGGAGGCACCAGATCACTATCAGCAGAAACAATGATAGAAATATCGCATCTGTTATTAAAAACATCACTAATCATATTAGTAGCAATATTCACATCTGTTTGCTTTTCTTCACGAACCAGGTATTTGGAATTACAACCTGAGCATTTAACCTTTTTCTTGATATACTTACCAAGGATAAGGGTAAATTGAGGATTGTTTTTATTAGCCGAAAAGAAAGCATTCTGATTTTTATACTTATCGTTTGATACTGCAGGCGCTGAAAAGTATTTCACACCAGCTAATTCTTGATTTCTCCTCAAAAACTTACTGCAAAATAAAACGATATCTAACCAATAGAACTGCTTCCAGTTCTTGTGTTTCAAACCATAGTAGAAATTATAACCATCAATGTAAAAAATTACCTTATTCATATTTTTGAGCACAATAATAAGTAAAATACAGGACCTACATCACCGCGAAGTCGCGCGCGCCCGGCTGTGATGGCGGTGACCGGGCGCACAGAGAGGGGCAGTAAACACCACGCCAAACGATAAATTCCACCTGGGTGAGGCTATTTTACAGGTTAAGCCATTCCGGAAAACACCCAAAATACCCCAAAAACCCCGATTTTCGGATTTTCACCCTTTTTTCACCCGTTTTAACCCCCTTCAACCCCTGAAATGTACGTTTTAGGGGCAAAAACGCCCTTTTTTGCCCTTTTTTTTGCCTGTGTCCAGAATATTTTACATGCTCTCTAACCTGGAGTGTCCACAAAACCTTACATAAAACCTTCCATATGTGCGATTTCGCTATGTATAAAAAACCCTCCGTAACCTGTAACCTCTGGCAAAACCTTATATAAAACCTTATAAAAACCTCCCAAAAAACCTACCCCCCTGATTATAGGGTATATTGGGAGGGAAAAAGCAAGGTTTTTCTTTGAAACAGTCAGATTTTAGTCCTGAAATGTTAGAAATGAGCTTCATTCCCCCTCTCTTTCGGAGAGGGGCGGTTAAACACCACGCCAACCGGCACACTCAACGGGGGGTGAGGCTGAAAAACTCATGCCCCGCGATACTAATCGCGCTTTCCATCGAACTGCACCTTATGTAACGCATGAAATTAGCCTGCGACTTGTGCCCGGTAATCTGCATAATGCCAATCACCGGCACACCGGCAAGGAAAGCATTCGTTGCGAAGCTGCGCCTGGCAGTGTGACTGCTCAGGAGTTCATATTTTTTCATGATGCGGCTCACACGCCTGCCGCCATTGGTCCGCGTGCAAACGATTTCATCATTGAATCCTGCAATTTGACCCAGACGCTTCAGGGCGCGGTTATAAAACGAATAACTGAATCGCCCGCCAAAATCATAACCGCGCTTCTCCATCACGCGCTGAGCCATTGCGGCAACCGGTATGGTCACTACCTCGCCCGTTTTGTTAGTGAGCAATTCAAAAAACGTGCTGCCGGCTTCCTGCCGCAGATATCGCTGTGGATGCTGTAGCAGCTTGATTAAATCAGTGAAGCGCAAGCCGACATAACAATGCAGCACAAACACATCACGAATGCGCTCATAGCCCGGCACGTGCCTTAAATCCAATTCCATCAGTCTGATGATTTCAGCGCGTGTAACATAAACATGAGTTGTTGTTTCAGCAGAATTAATGATATCGCTGCCGTCATAAACACGCTCTCCGGAATCATTTAATTTAGTCAACATTGACTTTAGGCAACCCATCTTCGTGCTAATGGTGTTTTTAGCTTTACCACGCGACAGCATCCATTTTCTGAACCCTTCACACCATTCCGCATCGAGCGTGTCACCAGGCGAGCCGTAACGCTCTAAATTCACGCGCAGAAACCGATAATTACACAAAGAAATATCCCGGTAAATATTCCCGGAAGGCGTCAACAAATCACCCGACTTCATCCGCTCATAAGTGGCATCGAACAACTGGAAAAATGATTTTACTTTCATCGCACAAAATAAAAAATCATTTATGTAAACATTTGATATTTATCAATCAGATGAGACGATGAATATCGTGGTGAAATATCCTGATAGAAACAACCAATTTTGTAAACCGTATAATACTTGCATATTCCCACGCGTTAGCTTAACTTTATGAAATGTTTGGTGTAGTCAGAAGTGGCTACACTTGCACAAGAAAAAGGACAAGATGCTGTTAGCCATAGAAAATAATCACACGAGCGGTCTCCAAAAAATCGTTTTTCAAACGATGGGTACATTTGCAGGAATCCGGCAAATGGTATGGAACCAATACCAGGCTTATGCCATCCCCCGGATTGAGGAAGCCACTAAGCTTTTGAAAAAAGAAATCCGCTATTTAGCAGAACTCACGCCCGAGCAGGCGCAAACCGATTTGGAATTCATGAAAGCTTTTTCTGAAGCAATCACGAATGCCCAAAGAGAAATTGAAACAATACAGGATCCTGAGTTCGAGCGATTCCGTAAAGCATCAATGGAATTTTTCAGCGTACTGATTGATATCAAATCCGGTTTAACAAAAGCAGCTTCACAAAAAGACAGCGTTCGCGCTTCATTTCACTACATGAGCCGCACGAAAAAAAATCCCGCCATTGCAAAATATTTGTAGATGCCAACCCAGCGCGACATTGTAGAAGTGGTTTATGAGTTGCCTCATGAAAATATGAAGCCACACCCGGCAATCATCATCAGCAATGAAGCTATCCACGAACTGGAAGATATGTTTTACGCGGTGCTTTGCAGCGGCAAACAGGAGCCGGAAGAAATGAGCATGGAGCTGACACCGGAAATGGTAAACGGTTTCAAAATGACAAAGACAACCTACATTAAAACTCACATCATTCAGACGTATTCGTTTCATGATATCATCAGGCACATCGGCACAGTAAAGCCCGAAGCCTTCAAGCGTATCAAAGAAAAAATCACGCAATCAATCTTTGAAGCTGAATAACCGTATAATACTTTCACCATGAGTAATAAAAAAACGGACGTCAGCAAACTTAAAATCATGATAGTTGCAGACCAAAAAACAAAAGCCATTACAGCTTATTTCAATGAGTTACCCAATGTAATTGTTGTTGGTCATGATAAAATAGACGCTGCTCAAAGACTGATGAAACTGCACAAACATATCATCCGGGAAGAAGCGAAGAAAAAATAAAACCCATGATAAGAACCATCTGGAATATTTGGCTATTCATAACCATTATCATCTTCCCCCTGTCGGTATTACTCTACGCTTGCGGTTTAATAACCAAAAAAAAATTACCTGATGAATGGATGCTCTTTCCATTACCATGGATTCTACTGGGCATCGCCATTGCAATTTTCATGGTCAGGAGCGAGATGAAAAAAGCGATTGAAGGCTAAAGCAAACCGGCAGCCGATTTTATTTTAAGTGAATAGAGTATCTCAACGGCTACCGGTAATTTTATAAATAAACAACATGCGAAAACTAAACCATCAGCCCATCATCAATACAGAATCAAACGAGGATATCAAAGCGCTGATAGAAGACATTGAATTTTTAAAAAATCAATCATTCGAAGGTTGGTCAGCAGATAAAATAAAAGGTTATTTGATCGCTTGTGAGACTATTAATTGCAAAGCATTAATTATTAAAAATAAAAAAATTAAACAACTACTATTTCCACCAATTCAAATACCACCACGACACCGCGGCCGCATCTGACTCATCACGTATAATTTGCACCACACGCCAATTTATTTGCATTTCACGCAAATAAATTAAACAATCGTAGCTACATCCGACTACACCCTTCACCAGCTCTCACAGGCCACCACCGTAGCCACTTCCGACTACACTCCTAAACAGCTTCTCCCGTCACCCGCCCCGCGCCCCTCGTCCCTCTAAACGTAGCCACTTCCGACTACACTTAATTCCCCCTCTCTTTCGGAGAGGGGGCGCCACACACCGCGCCCACCGGCACACTCCGCAGGGGGTGAGGCTGCCCCCCCGGAAATCTGCAAAATAAACAGCCGGCCGCCCTTTTTGAGAAAAGGAAAAAAATAAATATGTAAACTCCAAAATCAAAAAAAACCTTTTCTCAATTCTCAAAAAAAAAGAACGAAACAAAATTCCCCTCTCTTTCGGAGAGGGGCAGTACACACCACGCCAACAGACGAGCGTCACAGGGGTGAGGCTGACTGAGCGAAAATCTCGCGCACAAACGCATTAAGCCCCAGCACCTTCCCTCGCAGCCGTGCCGGTCGTGTAGAGCGCTCCGGCAGTTTCTTCCTTTTCTCATCAAAACAATCGTGATGGCGCGGAGCGCCTTCACGCCTTATCACCTTTCCTCTTTTCCTTCTCTCACCTTTCCTCCGCGAGAGAAACGGGCCCCGGGCCGGCACCCGCTTCAAGCGTTACTTCACGCGCCCCCCTTACAATGTTTGTTTACTCAGTAAACTGAGGGAGATAAGGTGAGAAAAGGTACAATTAACCTTAGT
>JBGTCY010000237.1:0-10840 GCA_041748615.1 Chitinophagales bacterium | reverse complement strand
ACACTTTTCTTAACTCGGTCGTGTCATTGCCGGTTGTATAAATCGTGATGGCGTCAAGCGGAGTAAAGACGTGCAGCCTGCTGGAAACGAAACCGGACTTTTCTTCATCCAGCCCGCGCACAATCATGCCGTCACTTCTTTTGGCAACCACTTCAAATAAACCACCCTTTCCGCTAATCGCTACAATGTCTTTGAATTCCATAATGTAATTTTCAAGTTTAAAATCGCACTGTAAAAATAGTAATTAAACTGATAGTTGTTTTATTCCCTTTAGTTACAACTTCTATTTTAAAACAAAACTTCATTTTAATTTTTAATTACCTTCTCAACCCTGTAACAAAATTCATTACCGATTTTGATAAAGAAAAGATTGCCGGTTAAATGCTCAGGGCAAGTGGCTGGTTTTGGAGAAACTCGAGGAACTTTCTTTATAATATTTAAATTAGAATGATGAATGATTAATTTTACACGATGAATCATAAAGATATTATCGAAATTCTACGCAATCAATTACCCACGCTTCAAAACAAATTCGGAGTTGATAAAATCGGGCTTATCGGCTCTTACGCACGCAATGAACAACAACCCGACTCAGATATAGATGTATTGGTAAAGTTTAACCAACCTGACCTGAAAAGCCTTATCGGGCTTTTGGATTATTTGGAAAATATGTTTAATAAAAAAATTGATATTGTGATGGACGGAAATCATTTAAGCGAACGCTTCAGAAAAATGATAAATTCCGAGATTATCTATGCGTAACGAATTACTTATCTCCAAGTTTGAATTTATTCTGGATTCCATTACACTCATACAAGTCTGGTTTTCTGAAATTAAAATGCCGGATGACTATTTATCATCAACTACAGGAAAATCCCATTTTAACGCAACTTTAATGAGATTGCAAAGCATTGGTGAAACAATTAAAAAAATTAACAGTAAATATCCTCAACTTTTAGAAAAACACAATCAAATAGAATGGCATGAAATTATCAGATTGCGTGAAATAATCTCTCATCATTACGAACAGTTAAGTCATGAAGTCATATTCGGAATTTGCCAAAAAAATATTCCGGAATTGAAATCAACCGTTGAATTTATTATTTCTGAATTGAAAAGAAGTTGATATTTATTTTCCTAAAGGAATATTTAATAATTCTTCTAAACTATTTTCAATAAATAACCATTACAGACATCATCTCATTAGTTAAAACCCATGCCCTTCCGCCTCATCTCCGATTTTGAACCTACTGGCGACCAGCCCGAAGCGATTCGCCAACTCACAGAAGGTCTTGAGCGGGGGGATAAAGCCCAAGTGCTGTTGGGCGTCACGGGTTCCGGTAAAACTTTCACGATTGCCAATGTCGTGCAGCATGTACAGCGACCGACTTTGGTGCTCAGTCACAACAAAACATTGGTCGCGCAGTTGTATGGCGAGTTCAAACAGTTTTTTCCCGACAACGCGGTGGAATATTTTGTTTCCTACTACGATTATTATCAGCCGGAAGCCTACCTGCCGGTCAGCGATACTTACATCGAAAAAGACTTATCCATCAACGAGGAGGTTGAAAAATTGCGGCTGAAGGCGACCGCATCCTTGCTATCCGGCAGGCGCGATATTCTTGTTGTGGCAACGGTATCCTGCATCTATGGTATCGGCAATCCGATTGAATACCGCAACCGGATTATGCGCCTTAAAAAAGGGATGAAGATTGGCAGAAATCAATTTTTATTCATGCTGGTGGATAGTCTATATTCCCGTACCGAAGGCGAGTTCAAGCGCGCCAACTTCAGGGTGAAAGGCGACACGGTGGATATTTTTTTACCGTATGCCGATGTTGCCTGCCGCATCACTTTTTTCGGAGATGAAATCGAAGACATAGAAACCATTGACCCGGAAACCGGCAGGCGGTTGGAGTCCTTTGACGACTATGCAATTTATCCCGCTAATCTCTACATGACGCCCCGTGAAGAGTTTGAAAATATGATTCATGAGATTCAGGATGAGTTGCGCAAACAAGTAGATTATTACGAATCCATCGGAAAAAATGCCGAAGCAAAACGACTTTCCGAGCGGGTGAACTTCGACATCGAGATGATGAAGGAATTGGGCTATTGTTCGGGCATTGAAAACTACTCGCGCTTTTTGGACAGGCGCAAACCGGGAACACGCCCTTTCTGCCTGTTCGATTATTTTCCCGATGATTTTCTGTTGGTGGTGGATGAAAGTCATGTAACGATTCCGCAGGTCAACGGCATGTACGGGGGCGACCGCGCGCGCAAGTTGAATTTGGTAGAATATGGTTTTCGCCTGCCTTCCGCCCTGGACAACCGCCCGCTTAATTTTTCGGAGTTTGAAAATTTAGTGCGCCAGGCGATTTATGTGAGCGCTACGCCTGCTGATTATGAATTGGAAAAATCCGGTGGTGTGTTTGTGGAACAAGTAGTTCGCCCTACTGGATTGCTCGACCCGGTGATTGATGTGCGTCCGAGTATCAATCAGATTGATGATTTGCTGGATGAAATTGATGAGCGCACCAAAGCGGGCGACCGCATACTCGTCACTACGCTCACCAAACGCATGGCAGAGGAACTGGCAAAATATATGACCAACATTGATATTAAATGCCGTTATATTCATTCGGAAGTGGACACGATGGAGCGCGTGGAAATTTTGCGTGATTTGAGGTTGGGAAAATTCGATGTGCTCATTGGCGTCAACCTGTTACGTGAGGGATTGGATTTGCCGGAGGTGTCGTTGGTCGCTATCCTCGATGCGGACAAGGAAGGCTTTCTCCGCTCCGAGCGTTCGCTCACGCAAATCGCGGGACGCGCAGCGCGCAATGTCAATGGCAAAGTCATCATGTATGCCGACAGGATTACCGGCTCTATGCAACGCACCATTGATGAGACCGACCGCAGGCGCGAAAAGCAATTGAAATATAACGAGGAGCATCAAATCACTCCCCAAACAATCTTTAAATCCAAAGAACAAATTATCAAGCAATCCGCGATTCTGCAAATCCGCCAGCATGAGCCGAAAGCTTATGTCGAAAATGAAGATGCGGTGAGCTTAGTTGCCGACCCCGTGGTGCAATACATGAGCCGCGAGCAGTTGGAAAAACTCATCCGCGAAACGCGCAGTAAAATGGAACAAGCGGCAAAAGATTTGGACTTTTTGCAGGCAGCAAAATATCGGGATGAGATGTTCGCGTTGCAAAAGATTTTGGGAGAAAAGGGGTGATGGGATGATTTGTTGATGTGTTGATTAGTGGATTTGTTGATGTGATGATTAGCAGATGAGTTGATTAGCGGATGGGATGATTTGTTAATTAGCAGATTAGTGGATGTGATGTGATACTCTAATTGTTTGATAGTTTACTAAAATGATTCTTAGCTGAAAAATAAATTACATTTTTATTTCATCCTGATTAGAGTAAAAGTATCAACAAAACTTAACTTTGAAAGAATGAAAGCATCATTTGATGAGCTTCTGAGAAAATTGCAGGCGCATTTAGAGACTAACTTCCCTAAGGTATCTAATCTAAAGTCTAATATCTGATTGCAGACATCAAAATTGGGGATGTAATTTTGACAACATTACTTTCTGGATTTGTTCATTAAAAACATGACCTTTTTTAAATGAAAAAAATAACGGTTGTTTTAATAATACTCGCTTTTTTAAATATTGGAATCAGGGCAGAACTTTTTTCTCAAGACAATTTCACCTATTCCAAATCTCCAATTCTGACTTCGGCTCCTTCGGCTTTATTGCAGCCGCGCCTAATCAAAGATGATTACAAGCCTGCCTTGCAACACATGGAAATGCCGACCCCCGGAGGAAACTCCTATCGTTCATTTTTGCTCCGCCAAAAAGAGCAACTCCCCTATCGCAACGGCACCCGTAAAACTCCCGGAACTGCGACTTTGGGTGATGCGGCTCACCCGATAGTGCTTACAGGCTTTCAGGGAAATTTGTTTGACGGCTCCGTTCCTCCGGATAATCATGTCGCTATTTCAAATGACGGAAAACTGATTTCCGTTGCCAACTCAAACATCATTTTTTATGATACTGATGATGACTCATTATTGCTGACTATGTCACTGGAAGCGTTTTTTGATACGCTCAATTTGCCGGCTAATAAATATGACCCGCGCGTGTTGTATGACCCCAAGCAAGATAAGTTCATCATCATCTGCCTGAGCGGAAATACAGATTCAACCAGTCATATCGTAGCGGCTTTTTCCACTACCAATCATCCGATGGATGCCTGGCATCTGTATGAACTGCCGGGCAATCCGCTGAGCAGCGGTGTGTGGTCTGACTATCCGATTGTCGCACTTACTGACGAGGAGTTGTTCATCACCATCAATTGGTTGGTCAATGACACTGTAAATACCCCCGACAGTTGGAAGTTTTTGTTTCAGCAAAGTGTCATTTGGCAAATTAATAAACAAAGCGGCTACAGCGGACAACCACTTCAAAAAATATTTTATGACAGCATTTTTTACAACAACCGACCGATTCGTAACTTGTGTCCGATTCAGGGAGGCTCAACGACCACCACTCCGAGAATGTATTTATTATCGAACCGGAATTTTGATGTTGAGAATGATACTTTTTTTATTTTAGAAATCACCAACCGGTTGACGCACCTCGCAACCCGATTGAAAATGGATGTTCGGATTTCCGATGTGCCGTATGGACTTGCGCCTGACGGGCAACAAGGGTTTAACCGCATTCTGATGACTAATGATTCGCGCGTGCTTTCGGGATATATTGAAGACAATCAAATTCACTTCGTTCAAAACTCAGTTAACCTTGATACGCTGCGAGCCGCTGTTTATCACGGCTTCATTGAAGATGTCAGCGGAGCTAAAATTGTCAAGGGTGCGATTATCGGTGAGCCGCATCTTGACTTTGGCTATCCCAATATTGCTTACACCGGAAAATATCCGGGTGACGATGAGGCGCTCATCACTTTTAACCATACTTCATTAGACTCTTTCCCGGGATTTTCAGTTGTTTTTTATGACAGCAAAAGCGGTTACTCCGAGCGGGTGACGCTCAAAACCGGAGAAGATTATGTTTCAACATTATTTGGATTGCGTCAGCGCTGGGGCGATTATTCAGGTTCACAACGTAAATATAATGAGCCGGGAAAAGTCTGGGCTGCCGGATTTTATGGTCTGCGCATCGGCAGCGGCATTGGCGCTATTCGTACGCACAGCACCTGGATTGCCGCTATTGAAAGCCCTGATACTTCAGCGCAACCTCCGGTTTCCGTAAAGCCGATTCAAACTTCAAGGTCAAAAACATATCCCAATCCAACAGAAGATTTTTTCACGATTGAATTCGAACTTGGCAACGCCCGTTTTCTTGAATTTTCACTCTTTGACCTCCAGGGGAAATTAGTGAAGACCTTGCTGCGCGACAGCACCAAAGACGGGCGCAACAAGTTTTTCTTCTCCACTCAGCCGCTCAATCCGGGCGTCTATATTTTAATGGTCAGAGATGGCAATGAAGTTTTAATTCAGGAACGAGTGGTGAAGCAATGATTTGTCGGGTTTTTGAATTTTGCACAATTGTCATTCCGGCTTTATGCCGGAATCCCCTGATTACATCTAATATCTAAAGTCTAATATCTGCTAAAGCAGGCTTCAAATTGCGGATGATATTTTGATAACTTCACTTACAAAGGATAATTGTTTTTTCATAACTTAGCCGCTCAAATAATTTAAACTTATGGGTAGAGGAGATAAAAGGTCAAAAAAAGGAAAAATCTTCAAAGGTTCTTTTGGAAAAAGTCGTCCGCATGAGCCGAAAAAGAAAACGGTTGTCGCGCCATCTAAGCCGAAAACAGTAACGGCTCCTGCTGAAGTCGCTGAAGCGCCAAAGAAAAAAGCGGCACCGAAAAAAAAGAAGAAAGAGGAAGAAACACAGGATTGATGCTCTCAGCGTCAAGCTGATTTATCCAGCATTCTGAAAATCCGCAATAAACCCTCCGCATCATTGGGGAGGGTTTTTATTTGCATCTTTTCCAAAAGAATTTTTGCGGCTTTCGTCACAGTAATGTTTGCGTAATGATTATCACGAAAAGAATGTACCATTTTCAAAATGGTAAATCCGTCAAACAATCTGTAGAATCGTTGCATAAAGGTATCCGCTCGGGAAGTGTTTGCATTCATTTCCTTCAATCGTTTTTTAAAATCCATTTCTTGCAAAAAAGATGGAACGGATACAGGCATTTTCCCAATCAGTTTCTCAATGTCAGTCTCCGGTGTTTGATAAAAATTTGGCGCGTGATTAAGAAAAAATTTCAGGTCTTCAAATATTTGAGGAGCGTAAGTATGTCTTTCCGCTGCCGGATTTTTCATCCATTCTTTCATTGCCCTGCCAGTGCCGAAAGGTACGCGCTCCGAAATACGGGGCAAAGGATAAACGGTAGTTGAATTGATTTCTCCAAAATTGCCAAGCGGCATGATTTTGTGCAGGAAATAAAAATCCTCCCCTGCTTTGCGTCTGTTCATTCCGCCCGCATTCAGATAAACATCATAACGCACGCACATTGATGAACCGATGGTGTGATAATGAGAAGGATAACCTGCATATTTCAAAGCCTGCCGGTAATATCTCAAGTGCAACTCATATTGAATAATCCCATTTCGCATTGCAGGTTCCATTTTTTCATCCAATTGGTGTTCAAAATAAATGGAAGCCGCTTTTGTTTTTGGATATTGAAAAAAATAATGCTCAATTGATGCAAGATAATCGGGCGCGACAGTACAATCCGCATCTAAACAAACAATGATGCCGTTTGGGTTACAGGCCTGAATAAAACGCCATGCCGCTTCATCCATGCCGATTTTCCTTGCCAACCCCACACCGGCATGTTTTGAAGGTAAATTTTCTATTCTCAGAATAAACACTTTATAGAACAAAGAGTTTCTGCCGAGCCACTCTTCAATTTCGCGGACAGATTTTTCATTTTGTCTGAGTACATCAAGCGGAGCACCTTCCGCTGCATTGATGACGATAATCACTTCTACTTTTCCATTTATAGGTTCATTATGATGCAGCGATTGTAATGTCAGGACAATGTCCGGTTCGTCAAAGCACGGTATGACGAGTATCATTCCAGTATTTTTTTCCGGGGGTGCTTGAATTTGGATGGGCTGAAAAAGATTTTTTTGGAAGTAAGCGTGCATGTTTCTAACCTTTCGCTTTCATTTTAATTCTTTTTAAATAAAATTTTTAATCGCTCAATAGAGATAAAAAAAGCAAAAGAGATGTTTGATTGTTAATCAGATCGAACTAAAAAGAAGCCCATATTATTATCATTGTTGATTTCTTTTCCAAGAATTACTTGATATTAACATTAAGCGGAGGTAATTTAAATATTATTTAAGAGTTGTGGCACGTTATTAGTTTGTTAACCAAGCGATAAAATTTCCGATGATGAAACAAAATGACACGATTAATTATGTTTTTCTGATTCTTTGCATCCTGCTTTTGGGATTTGTTTTTCTGACCAATAAAATGTCTGAAGAGGCGACATTGAATAAAGAAAGCGCCTCCCGGAAAATAGAATTGAATTCCTCCACAGAGTAGTTTTCAGCGTACGGAAAAACGCATCACGACCACATTGACCACAAGCATCAACGCTAAAAGTGAAATCCCTGCAATGAAGGGGATAAGATGCTCGCTTTGAAGGATGAACCCATTCTCGGCAAAGAAACCATGAACTTTATTAACTGCCATCAGATGCGCCAACCAGGCAATGATTGCAACCAAAATCAAAACCATCACAAATTGAAAGTTGAGCAATCTGCTGATGGACTGCCGTGTGTATCCGAGTAATAAAAGCATGTCAATTTCCTGTTGGGCGCGCGAAAGGATTAATTGAAAATTGATTAAGAAAATCACAAAGGAAAGTCCGACAAACAGTAACCCGATAGTTGCCGCAATCGTTACAAACATTTTCAATACCGCCCCCGCTTTCTGAACACCCATGCGTTCCGTGTTGGTGATAAACTTTTTCTCCGCCAGATAATTTTTCAGTTGTTCATCACCCGGGTCACTCACTTTAATAATTAACCTAGATGGGGCTTTTGTGCCATCGGCAAATTCAGCATTTGCCCAATTCATAAATTCCCAAGGAACAAGAACGGAAGGAATGCGTTCGCTGAATGCCACCACCCGCGCGGAAAACTTTTGTTTTTTTCCTTTTCCGGAAAGCGTCACATCAAACGGTATCATCTGAATGGCGGCTTTGGGCAACTGCGGCAATCCCTGAGTCATCGCATAGCCGAAGTTGTAAAGGTTCAGAAACTCGGTAGAGACAATCACGGGAATGAATTTCTTTTCCGCTTCCCAGATAAATTCATCTGGCACATTATCTATAAATTCATTTGGAACCGATTCGAAAAACAAATCAGTGCTGAAACCGATTTGCATGGTGAGGTCAGCCGAAATCCCAAAACGATTGGTTTGAAATTCCCCTATATCCAAAATGAATTTCTGCTTATTAAAATCTTCGATTTCCTCCGTTTTGAATCCGGAAATGGTTTTGTCAAAAGTGTTCAGCAGCGAAACTTCTTTATTAATCAGCAAATAGGCAGGTTCATCTTCCCGCGATTGTTGTGTTTTTAACACCTGTTGCAAATCGCCATAAAGCTGAACCGACAACAACATGATGAGCAGTCCCGCGCAAAGTCCGGTACCGGCAATGAAAAACTGCCATTTGCCTTGCTTGCTCAATAATATTTTCCAAAGCAACCTGTTCATTCAGACGATAACGGTTTCATCATAATTAAAAAAATCATCCTGCTCCAGCGCGGTAATCAATGCTCCCGCGTTTCTTTTTTTACATTCCTCAGCAATCAGTTCAGCCGCGAGTTTTGAATTGCCGGGGTCAAGGTGACTGAAAGGCTCATCCAGCAACAACCATTCAAAAGGCTGCATCAGCGCGCGAATAATCGCGATGCGCTGCCGTTCGCCAAAAGACATGATGCCGCATTTTTTTTGAAGCAACCTGCCGGCACCCAACCGTTCAGCCATTTCAGGAATTATTTCCTTTTCATAATAGCCGGTGAGCTTGAGTTTGAGAAAAATATTTTCAAAACCGGTGAGGTCAGGAAATAACATCAACTCCTGGAACACGATTGAAAACTTTTGCTGGCGAACTTCCGCCCATTTTGAGGGCGAAAAGTTTCCAACTTCGGTTCCTTCAAAAAAAACTTTTCCCGTGAAATCTTTCCGTCTGCCATAAATAATATGGATGAGGGTGGACTTGCCTTTACCGGAAGCGGCCTGAAGACGCATGAATTTTCCGGAGTTGAACTCCTTGTTTTTTTTCCAAACTTGTGAAACGGAGACGTCCTGATCTTCCAGCGGGAACGGCAATAAATTTTCAAGTCGGAGAATCACGATGGGATAGAGATGTGCTGCAATCCTGCATTATCTCCTGAAAAGGAGAGAACGGCAGATGAACGATTTGTTTTAATGAAGACGGTGCGCAATTTGTAAAGCATCTTAGTTGTCCAAAAATAAAAGTTTCCGTTGGTAAGTTTCATTTTGTGTGGCGACTTTCAGTAAATAGATGCCTGATGGCGCATTTACTTTTATTTGAAAATGATGATTTCCTTCCGTTATTTTTTCATTTTGCCGGAAAATAATTTTCCCGCTCAAATCAGAGAGCGTATAATTTATCATTCCCGGTTTTAACATTGACAATTCAAGCTGAATTATCCCATCAGTCACCGGATTTGGGTAAACCGACCAGTTTTTTACTTCCTTTAATTCTGAATTTATACTTGTGTAAACGGCTGTTGCCTGCAACGCGGCAAAAGCATTCAACCTGCCGAATCCCAATTCGTTTGACCATGAACCCGCGTAGTTGGTGCCGCTGTAATCATACCCTCCTACTTTGTCAGCGGAAATTCCGAGCAGGTAGCGCACATCCCATGCGTTGAGTTCCGGGCGAACAGAGAGCATGAGCGCGGCAATTCCGGCAGCTACCGGACAAGCAGCCGAAGTGCCGTTGAAACTTGTGGTATAGTGTCCACCATCATATCCTTTTGAACCCCAAATGTCCGAAGTGGTGATTTTAACTCCCGGTGCCGCAAAGTCCAGCATGTTTCCATAGTTTCCGCCCCAGTTTTCTCCATCACAAGAGGTTGGACTTTTGCGCTCATCACACATGCTGGTAGCTGTAACGGCAATGGTTGATTCCAAGCGGCTGGGCCAAAGTAATTCGCTATTATCATTCCCGGATGAAAAAAATTGTGGAACGCCTTTTCCGCCCCGCCCATAATGGAACGCATCATTGATGGCATCTTCCACGATTGAAATCGGTCCCTGCAGCATCGAAAATAAAATATCCGGCACTGCCCATGAATTACTCATGACGTCTGCACCGGCAACCTGCCAGGCAAAATGAATTCCATCCGCCAGCCACTGCGAAGTGGAAAACGGGATAGGAGGATTAAAATTTAATCCCATCGCGTTGTCAACGTAGTAGAAAATTTTTACCGGAATGATTTTACATTCGGGAGCGATTCCTGCTCCGCCAAATCCATTATTCGCTTTCGCAGCAACAATCCCCGCACAGGCGGTGCCATGCGCGTCACTGCTGAAATTGAGACTTGGAAATCCGTTACTTCCTCCTCCGGTCGCGTCAATGCCGGGCATCAGGTTGCCTGCAAATTCAGCATGAGTGGTATCCACTCCGGAGTCAAGAATAGCAACCTTGATGGAAGGGTCGCCCATCGTGATGGTCCATGCGTCTTCAATTGAAATATCAGCGCCAGCCGTTCCGCTTCCCTGCAAAGGCGTGCC
>JBGTCY010000236.1:0-10430 GCA_041748615.1 Chitinophagales bacterium | reverse complement strand
TCGTTCATCAATAAAAGCTGAGATAAAACGGCTTGCCGGTCGGCTGAATCCATCTGCCCAAACTGCTCTATGATTGTTTTGTGGTTTAGCATGTAGCAAAATTAAATATTATTGCTGATTTATTTAGAACTAAGCCCAAATGTTGTTGAAAAATGTAATTCAAAAAATTGAAGTTTTGACTTGACAATAATTACTTCTGCTGCTGAATTTAAACTATTACACATGGAAGCGGAAAATCACAAAAAAAATAAGAAGAAAACTAAGAAAATCACCTGCCCATTCGGCAGGCGGGTTGGACGCAGTAAACTTTATGAGTCAACAAAGAGACAAATTGAGCAAGAAATTATCCAAAATGACCAAGGCGCAAATTTTGGAATACTTCAAAAAACGCAGAACAACATTATACAGTTAAGCCTGATGCACAACAACCTTTATCGTTGTGTAAATCCAGGTTTATATTGAGCAAAAAACCTAAAATTCCAATACCGCTCTGACTATTTTATCTGTCAAGTTTTCCAAAAAGTAACTCCCTTTGGCGGGGTCATGGACTTTGTCGAAATAGGATTCATGTTTCAGTAATAATTGAATGTTTCTGAAAATTCTTTCGCTGAAATCATCCGGCTTGCCGGGCAGGTTGACCGGATTTAAACTTAAGCTGTCGCATCCACCAATAATAGCTGACATCGCGCTCGTTGTGGCGCTCAAAATATGATAATGGGAAAGTTCATCGGAATATTTTTTGGGAGCATTCCAGGCATGAATCATTAAATCTCCCGAACATTTTCCTTCAAACTTTTTAGCTTCCCTCATCCAAATAATGCGCAAGGCGCGTAATCTCGCGATGTCTGAAAAATAATCACCGGACAGTGCGATTGAAAAATGAAGGGGGGGTAAATGTTTGGATTTATTTTTTTTCTCCTTCAAAAAATTTAAAATCCCTTGAGCTTTTAGGGTTAAATTTTTTACCTGAAGAATTGCAGAAGTTGCATCTTCATTACTAACCACAAAAAAATTAATGCCCGGATTTTTTTCATGCATCAAATTCATCTCTTCAGTCAAAAATTCCAATTCCGTTTCTCCGTAATTATTCAACGCCACTGTTCCATTTGCTTCCACCGGTAATTGTTTGGATAAATTTTTCAAACTATTCAAATCTATTCCCGTGAAATGAAGTTGTACTTTTTTTATATCAATGTCGGAAATCAATCTGCTGATAATGTCATTGTTAATATCAACTTCCGATAAATTATATCCGATACTTTCAGCGCCTCCTGACAAGGCAACATGCGCTTTTTCGTTGGCTGTGTCTGTATCTTTCACTTCAAAATCCTGCCGGATAATCCAACCCGGCTTTCGGTGTGGTATTTCAGTAAATTGCAATCCAGTTTTATCTTCCTTTGTATAGAAGGGTTGCAATTCAAATCCCTCCGGTGTTTGAAACTGTAGTTCCTCAAAAGTTTTTCCTTTCAGTTCAGCGATAATTTTTCCCTTCCACATTTCAGAAAAAACAGGTGGGAACTCATTCATCCAATCTGCCGGTGATTTTTCTTTCATCTTACAAATGTACGCTTCATGCATTTCATATATTTGCACACGAAAAAAATCTTTCAAACTCACTACAATTATGAAAACCCGTAAAGAAAAAGACAGTCTCGGAACTGTGGAGGTTTCCGCAGACAAATATTGGGGAGCGCAAACACAACGTTCCTTCAAAAACTTTGAAATTGGCGACAACAAAATGCCGCTGGAAGTAATTTACGCATTTGCTTATCTGAAAAAGGCGGCTGCCGCTACCAATGTAAAATGCGGGGTATTGACGCGTGAAAAAAGTACGCTCATCGGTAAAGTCTGCGATGAAATCATCTCAGGCAGTTTGGATGACCAGTTTCCGTTGGTGGTCTGGCAAACA
Source organism: Chitinophagales bacterium (assembly GCA_041748615.1). GTDB lineage: Bacteria > Bacteroidota > Bacteroidia > Chitinophagales > CAIOSU01 > JBGTCY01. The sequence continues at coordinate 8,521 of JBGTCY010000236.1, read as the reverse complement.
GGTTCGGGAACGCAAAGCAACATGAATGTAAACGAAGTGATTGCCAATCGCGGGCATGTGCTGAAAGGAGGTAAACTGACGGACGAAAAGAAAGCCCTGCATCCAAATGATGATGTGAACAAGTCGCAATCTTCAAACGACACTTTCCCTACTGCGATGCACATCGCGGCTTATAAACTGATAATAGAAAATACAATTCCGAAGATTGAATTGCTGCGCGACACGCTGAAGAAAAAATCAAAAGCATTTTCGAAGGTGGTGAAAATCGGTCGCACCCATTTTATGGACGCTACACCGCTCACGCTCGGTCAGGAATTTTCAGGATATGTTTCCCAGCTTGACCACGGGTTGAAAGCATTGAGAAATACACTGAAACATCTCTCAGAACTTGCTTTGGGCGGCACGGCTGTTGGCACGGGTATCAATACTCCAATTGGATATGCAGACATGGTTGCCAAAGAAATCGCTAAACTCACCAAACTGCCTTTCGTCACTGCCGAAAATAAATTCGAAGCGCTGGCAGCGCATGACGCTTGCGTGGAAACATCTGGTGCGCTGAAACAATTAGCGGTGAGCCTCATGAAAATTGCCAATGATATTCGCATGTTATCATCGGGTCCGCGCAGCGGTATTGGTGAAATCATCATTCCTTCCAATGAACCCGGTTCTTCAATTATGCCGGGAAAAGTGAACCCCACGCAATGTGAAGCGCTCACGATGGTTTGCGCGCAGGTCATCGGGAATGATACCGCGATTACCGTTGGAGGAATGAACGGTCATTTTGAACTGAATGTATTCAAGCCGGTCATCATCTTCAATCTGCTGAATTCAGCAAGATTGTTAGGCGATGCCGCCAAATCATTCAATGTCCATTGCGCGGTGGGAATTGAACCAAACAAATCGCTGATTAAACGCCATCTTGAAAATTCGCTGATGCTGGTGACCGCGCTCAATCCTAAAATCGGATATGACAACGCGGCAAAAATTGCCAAGAAAGCATGGGCTGAAGATAAAACCCTCAAGCAAGCCGCGCTCGAATCAGGCTTACTCACCGAAAAACAATTTGATGAGTGGGTAGTGCCGGAAAAGATGGTGGGGTGATGCAGTTTTGAAATTTTTCCCTTCGAATTTTTTCTCAAAAATATTTTCAGGGAAAGATGTATCATCCCGAAAATGACAGAAAAATTATTCCTCCGTAAAAACTTTTCTCTCTTTCAAAACAAAACTTTCACCGAGGTAAACTTTCCGCACCTGTTCATCCTGCGCTAATTCTTCCGCATTGCCTGCTCTGAAAATTTTTCCTTCCACCAGCAGATAGGCGCGGTCGGTGATGGAAAGCGTTTCCTGCACATTATGGTCAGTAATGAGGATACCGATGTTTTTAAATTTTAGACGGGAGACGATGCGTTGAATATCTTCCACGGCTATCGGGTCAATACCGGCAAAAGGTTCGTCCAACAGGATGAATTTCGGGTCAACCGCCAGCGCACGTGCGATTTCTGTGCGTCTGCGTTCACCGCCAGATAAGACAATACCTTTGCTTTTTCTGACATGCGATAATCCGAACTCGGAAAGCAGGCTTTCCATTTTGGTTAATTGCTGCTGACGCGATAGTGAAGTGAATTCCAAAACGGACAGAATATTATCTTCAACTGAAAGTTTGCGGAACACCGAAGCTTCCTGGGGCAAATACCCAATTCCCATTTGCGCCCGCTTGTACATCGGCAATGAAGTAATTTCTGTATTTTCTAAAAATATTTTACCCGATTCCGCTTTGATTAAGCCGACCATCATGTAAAACGTAGTGGTTTTTCCCGCGCCATTCGGTCCCAACAAACCGACTATTTCCCCGCGATTCACTTCCACAGAAACATCGTTCACTACTTTTCTTCCTTTGTAGGATTTCACTAAATTTTCTGCCCGGAGTTTCATGTGATTTGATTCGTGTAGTTGATTTCTTTTGAAATGGAAAATTCATTTTCCGGAATTTTTATATCCTTTACATTCAACTCAATATTCCGGATACCCTGCCATATATTTTCTTCCAGGGTGTAGCAAATGTCAAAGCGTTTTTCATTTCCGCTGTGCAGAATTTTTTCCGCAAAATGGCTGAACCCGAATGCGATGCCTTTGCAACTTCTGCCTGCATCCTGTGTGAGGTCGAGTTTCAGATGGTCGTCTCCTACGATGCGTGAATATCCTCTGTCACGCACGGCACGGCTGACAAAAACCGGCTTCATGTTGCCGGGACCGAAGGGCGCAAACTGAGAGATGATGTTGTAAAACTTATCATTGATTTCGGTGAAATTCAACTCGGCATCCACAGTAATTTCCGGAATGAGCATTGCATCTTCGATGGTTGCCGCCACGATTTCTTCAAAGCGTTGCTGAAATGCTTCAAAATTTTCTTTTTTCAAACTCATTCCCGCGGCAAATGCGTGTCCGCCAAACTGCTCCAGCAAATCACCGCATGACTTGATTGCCTCATGAATATTAAACCCTCTCACTGAACGCGCGGAGCCGGTCAGCATTCCATTGCTCTCCGTAAAAATGATGGTTGGGCGATAGTAGGTTTCCGTGAGCCTTGACGCGACAATGCCAATCACGCCTTTATGCCAGTGAGGCTGCACGAGCACGGTTGTTTTTTTGTTTTGCAAAGCGACATCCTGCTGAATCATTTCTAGCGCTTCAAAAGTGATGTCTTTATCCACTAACCTGCGCTCGGTATTTTTTTGATTCAATGTTTCGGCATTCGCTTCGGCAATTTCATGCGTTTCTGAAATCAGCAGTTTCACGGCATCACGGGCATCATCCATGCGTCCGGCTGCGTTGATGCGCGGTCCCAGCATGAAAACCACATCGGAAATGGTCAGTTGCTTTTTCAATTTGCTGGCTTCAATGAGCGACTTCAATCCTTTGCGGGGATTTTCGTTGATGCGTTTCATGCCGTAAAATGCCAGCACCCGGTTTTCTCCGGTAATCGGAACAATGTCGGAAGCGATGCTCACGGCAACGAGGTCAGAATATTTTTCAACTTCCTCAAACGGAATGTGATTGTTTTCGGCAAAAGCCTCGATGAGTTTAAACCCGATTCCGCAACCGCTCAATTCCTTGTAGGGATAATGACAGTCTTCCCGCTTCGGGTCAAGAATAGCATGTGCCTGTGGCAGTTCATCTCCCGGCAAATGGTGGTCGCAGATAATAAAATCAATGCCGCGTTCATTTGCGTATTGCACTTTTTCAATGGACTTGATTCCGCAATCCAAGGCGATAATCAACTTACAACCTTTTTGATGCGCGTAGTCAATTCCCTGGAATGAAATTCCATAACCTTCGCGGTAACGATGCGGCACATAGTAATCCACCCGGTTATAGAATTCACTTAAAAATGAATACATGAGCGCAACAGCGGTTGTGCCATCCACATCATAATCGCCATAAACCAAAATATTTTCTTCATCCCTCAATGCCTGTTCAATGCGCGATACGGCTTTGTTCATGTCCGTCATTAAAAACGGGTCGTGCAGATGTGTTAATTGCGGACGAAAAAAAAGCTTGGCTTCATCATAATTTTTTATGCCTCGATTAACCAGCATCCGGCACAAAACAGGATGAATGTTTAATTCATTTTGAAGTTGAAGCGCTTGCTTCTCGTCAACTATTGATATGTTCCAGCGTTTTTGCATGTTAATGAAGAACTTCTAAAATCAGGAAGCCGGATGTTTCATAGAAAAAATAAAATTAAAAATGTATCCTCCCGAAGATAAACAGAAGAATCTGAAATCATTTATAAGCGCACCAGCTTTTTTGTCCAGACATTTCTTTCATCCATGATTTTTATGAAATAGCTTCCCCGCGGAAAATTTGAAAAAATAATTTGTGTTTTTTCTTCAGAAATATTTTTAACAAAAATCAGTTTACCTGCAATATCAAAAATTTCCACTTGCAAAAAACCGGCTTTTTCAAAATCTTCAATTTCAATCCATAAAAAAGATTGCACGGGATTGGGGTAAATATTCAAACGGGAATTTTCTTTTTCGTGCCGTAGCACTGTTGTAATATTTCCGACCTCTACAAACTCAACACTCATACATCCATTGGCATCCGTAACGGTGAGTGTGTAAATGCCACCGGGCAAATCATGCAGGATATTACCGGTGGATTGATTCGCGTCATTCCATTGAAAAAAATATGGGGGAGTGCCGCCATTAACGAAAGCTGCCGCTGTACCGGCAACGCTGTCGCCAATCAAATTGATGAGCAATGGTTCCGGCTGCAGGATTTCAAAATAAGCATCCTTTTCACACCCGGAAGCATCAATGATTTTAACCATGTATTTACCTCTATCTAAATTCTGAAGCGCAGGGTTGCTGTCACCGGTTGACCACTCATAGGCGTAAGGCGGTGTGCCGTTTGAAACGGTGAGGGTGATGGTTCCGTTTTCAATGCCGTAACAATCAACGGCAGAGGTGATATTTTCTATTTCGAAACAATCATTGCACAATTCATTGATGAACATGTTCATGCTGTTAAATAAATTGAGCCTCCCGCCTGAAACTGTTTTATTGTCAAGGCTTGGAAGAATGTCGCTGCCGCGCAGAAGATAATCTTTGATGATGAGCGCCATACTTTCTGGCGCAGCATGATAAGCCAGCATGAAACTGTCGCAGGCAACACTATACATTAATGCCACCGCTCCTGCCACATGTGGAGCAGACATGGAAGTGCCGGTGGAATTGAGATATCCGTTTCCGGTAGTGGTGGAGAGAATGGCGGTGCCGGGCGCGCCAATGTCCACAGATTTTTTTCCATATCCGGAACTGCCGCTCAGAAAATCATAACGGTTGGTATTGGTGGCAATGATTAAATGTTCACTCTCGCAATTTGAGGGAATGTCGCTGGTGATTTCCACATCCACACCAAGGTTGATGGTTGAAGCGGCATTCAGAATTCCGACACTGCCCAGCGAGTCATACATGGCTGACCACAAAGGATAATCCTCCGGTTTTCCGAAGTTGATACCAAAAGAAGAATTGGTCGCGACAATGAAAGCGCCTTCCACTCCACCGGTGATATTATATTTTTTTCGCATTTCAAAAATATAGCTGTAAGCATTCACAACCTGCGACTCCACCAAATAATTGTCAACCGTTACCGGAAGGATTTTCGCATCGAAAGCGACACCGGCAACACCTGTGTGATTGTTACCCGCTGCAGCCGCAATGCCTGCCACATGCGTTCCATGATGTCTTACAGGAAGGCTGCCGGTGTTATTCCCCGCGTTCCAGCCGTCATAATCATCTATGTAACCATTTTGGTCATCGTCAATTCCATTATTCGGAATATCATGGATATTTTTCCAGTAACGCAAATCTTCATGCAGTAGGTCGAAACCCTGGTCAATGACGGCAATCACAATCGTATCGCCTGTCGCGGTGATGCCTCCTGTTCCTAATTCCCAGGCTTTGGTCGCGCTGACATCCGCGCCCGGTTTGCCGGTCAATTGCCCGGTATTTTTCAGATTCCATTGGTCGGAAAAAAGCGGGTCATCGGGAATGAGTTCCCTGAATTCAACAGTGCGGTTGAGTTGCGCGAGTTTTACAAACGGAATCTTTTTTATCCTCTCAAGCATCATTTTTTCATCATCAAAAGAAAATTCAATTAACCAGATATTCCATGAACGGGAGAGAAGTTGAGTAGTGATGTCACCGGAAAAAGATAATTGTGAGGTCAATTCATGCACAGAGGTTGTTCGGTCAAGTTGCACGATGACCTGTCCTTGCACATGTTCCTGCGCGAGTAAGTTCGTGGGAATAAAAAAGAGAAGCAGGAAAAAAGGAAATCTGAAAAATATCATTATAGCTTAAAGTTAACCGAAAGGCGGTTGTTTGATGTTGGTTGAATCAACCGGAAAAACTTTCCAACTCGTTCATCCAACTATCAAGCAAAGTGGAAGTTGCCCTTGATTCTATTTCTAACTCCAACTCCTGTAGATTATTTTTTTGAGAGAAAAAGGCATCATGTTTTTTCCCCAATGCCAATGCTTTTGAATAGGGAATGTCACTGAATGAAACCATCGAGTACAAAGGCAAAAACTTATGCGGGTAACGCTCATGCAGAAGTTTCTCGATTTTTTTCCGGAGCAGGAAATTTTTGTCTGCAACAAGGTCGCGCATTTCAATAAAATTTCTCAAAGCGAGTTCCGCAATCGCGTCAGCATCCGGTTTGCGCGTGCGTTCGAATGCCGGTATGATTTTATTCCAGTCATCCTGATGTTGCGTCATCATTTCATTTAAAATCGAGCAGTCTTCAAAGCCGGCATTCATACCCTGCCCGTAAAAAGGAACAATCGCGTGAGCAGCATCACCCAATAACAATACTTTATTATCGGCAGACCACGGAAAACATTGAACAGTAACCAACGAAGAGGTAGGATTTTTGAAAAAATCCCGGGTAAGTGATGGCATCAGCGGAACCGCATCCGGAAACTGTTCATTGAAAAAATGCATCACAGAGACTTCATCAGTCAGATGTTCAAAAGCATACTTCCCTTCAAATGCTAAAAATAGTGTGACCGTAAAACTGCCATCCAAGTTGGGCAAAGCAATCAGCATAAAACTTTTTCGGGGCCAAATGTGCAATGCGTTTTGATACATTTTGAATCCATCATCCTCATCGGGATGAATATGCAGTTCTTTGTAACCATGTTCGAGATAGCGCTGCGAATAATTAAAACGGTCCCTTTTTTCCAATGAACCCCGTACAATGGAAAACGCGCCATCTGTTCCAAAAATCAAATCTGATTGTGTGAACGAATCACCGTTCCGGATTTCTTTTTTTTGAAAATCATATTCCTGGCTGGGTTGTTCAAAATGGATGGCGGCACCTGCCGCTTCAGCATGGTTCATCAACAATTCATTCAGACCTCCGCGCGAAATGGAATTAATATATTCGACTTGTTTGCCATAAGGTTGCAGTTCCGTAGTGCCGTCAAGGTGGTGAATCATTCTGCCGTGCATCGGTATTGCCATCTGCCGGATTTCATTTTCCAATCCCACGGCATGAAGCGCTTTTAGTCCGCGATGACTCAAAGCCAGATTGATAGACCTGCCGCCTCCAATCTGCTGTTTGCGCATGTCAGGACGTTTTTCATACACGTTCACTTTGTAGCCGCGCTGCGCTAAAAATATCGCCCAAAGCGAGCCAACTAAACCGGAACCGATGATGGAGGCTTGAGGCATTTTGTGTTAAGATTGATTATTTATCACTGACAAATCATTTAGTCTATTTTTTTCTCCACCGCCTGTAATACCTCTGTTGTTCCCGTGGAGCGGTGAACCAAGGCAATCAATTTCATTTCGGAAACATCCCAGATTTCAGGAAGGTTTTCTGCTATAAAACTTTTCACCACCACTCTTCCGGGCGTTTTTGATTCAGTGATTGTCAATCCGTTTGTTGATGTCAGCACTTTTCTCAAAACGCGATTTTGAACATAGTGTGGTTCAATGCCGCTGTTGCCAAGCTGCGAAGTAATAATGCCGTCTTCCATTAGTATGATGGTGAGTTTGTTATCCTGCGGCTCGTTAGTTGTGTAATGCAGCGTGACGGTCACGTTAAGTTGACGATTGTTTTCGTTAAAGATTGTTTCAACATAAAGATTCACGGGAGTAGAAGCACTCATTCTCTGATTGACATACCCCGCCCATTTTTGTGTGAAATAAAGCAAAGAAGTTTCACCGGGAAATAAAACTCTGTCAACAGAAGCGGAAGGTTTTGCAATAGCCGGACCGAGTAAATCTTCCAAAGCCTGCGCATCCTCCACCCGCAAATCCTGGTCACCGGGATAGGGATCCGCTAAAAAACGGCTGTGACCGGAAACCGCAATGAACCTTTCGCCATGCTGGTTCTCAAGATTATCCAACACTTCATGTCCTTGCGGACAATTCACACAGCGCACTCCGGTAAATTCCTCCAGCAGAATATTTTTTGTTTGCGGTGCTTCAATTTCAGTGGCAATGTAAGTAGTGTCCGTCAGTGTGTTGCCGGCAAGGTCAATGTTTGGACCGATTTCAGAACAAGAGGAGTTTAACAATACAAAAAGATACAGAACTCCACTGTAGCAAGTAATCTTTTTTAAATTCAGAGATTGGAAAAATATATTTTTATTCATTTTGTTCAGAAAGTGGAATTAAGCGTAAAACGTACTCCGCTGAATGCCGGTTCATAGCGGCAAACGCCACCGGTGCAGATGATGCCCGCTACTTGTTTCATGTAAGCTAAAGTTAACACATGCGAACTGTAGGTGAAGGAGGTGAAGAACTGATAGTAATGTACTTTTTCGGGTATCCGTTCCGGGTTGGGTTTATAATTGTACATATCAGAAACCGAAATGGAAAACCAAGGCGCGATATTGTATTCGATTTGCCCGAACACCCAGCTTCCGAAATCTTCTTCCGTTAACTGCGCCTGCACATCAAAAGTAAAAGAGTGCTTTTTATTCACCTTCCAAATAAATTCAGCG
>JBGTCY010000235.1:0-11503 GCA_041748615.1 Chitinophagales bacterium | reverse complement strand
CAGCAAACAGCCGAATAATGAAAGCACGGCACCGCTGATTCCGAAAATGGTGTCAATGCCTTTTCCAAAATAGCGGATGGAAAATCCGACTAAAAACCCGACACCAATTGCCATGTACCCGATTTGATATTTTGTGAGAACTGTAATTACCGCCCACAACACACCGCTGACAATCGCAACAATCAACCCGCTGGTGATTCCCAGTGGAAGATTTTGTTCCAATTTCAGCCGTTCCATATACAGATTCAGCATGTTCTGGTTAATGGCAACAGCTTGTTGTTCTGTCGGTTCAATAACCTGTTCTTGTGTTTGTTCGTTTTGAGTTTCCATAAGAGTTTGTTTTTTTGTTTTAAAAAAAATTACAAACAAATAATCAGGCTGGTTGCCCGGATTGCTCATTTGTTACCGCTAAAATAAAATGTCTTTTTTGAATATCCAAACGGTTTAATAAAAATTTCAGATAATTTTTTTGATACTTCTTTGTCGATGTTATAACTCATTTTTTTGGATGTTGGATAAATTGCATCACTTTTTTATTGTGCGCGTGGGGTCACCCTTAGCGGAGTCGAAGGGGAGCGATTGCCACCCTGAATGGTTTCCCGATTCTCGGGACTCACCATGACAACGCAAGTGCAATTTGTCCTTCACCCCAATTTTTTAAGATTTTCACTTTTCACAATTTTTCTTACTTTCATCTCTTCCCATTCATCTCTCCAACATATCATTACACTATCATGAAAAGATTATTTACAACCGCTTTTTTATTTTCGTTTTTATTCGCGTTTTCTCAGGATTACAAATCCTCTTCGCGACTTTCATTCGACCCCGCTCTTGAGCCGTTTTATCATGGCGTGGCTTCAGGAGACCCGCTTCCTGACGCGGTAATCATCTGGACGCGCGTTACGACCGCTGCGCCCGGCAATCTCAGTGTGCAATGGGAGATGGCGACTGATACCACTTTTCAAACAATTATCGCAAGCGGAACAGAAACAACCGATGAATCCCGCGACCACACGGTTAAAATAGATGTGACCGGTTTGTCGCCAGCGCAATATTATTTTTACCGCTTTGAGTATGATGGGAAAAAATCTATTACCGGACGTACGAAAACCGCACCGGTGGGTGACAATGATTATTTGCGGTTCGCGGTGGTTTCCTGCAACAATTATCAAAACGGTTATTTCAATGCTTTCAAACATCTTGCGGAAAGAAATGACCTTGATGCGATTCTGCATTTGGGTGATTATATTTATGAGGGCGGTGTGACGGGAACTCCGGGAGTGCCCGGCAGATTGCATGAGCCGCCTCACGAAACGATTACGCTCGAAGATTACCGGGGGCGCTATTCTCACTACCGCTTAGACCCGCATTTGCGCGCCCTGCATCAGCAGTATCCTTTCATTTGTGCGTGGGACGACCACGAAACCGCCAACAATTCGTGGCGCGATGGCGCGCAAAACCATACCGAAGGCGCTGAAGGTTTGTGGGCTGACAGAAAATTGTTCGGAGCGCAAGCTAATTATGAATGGCTGCCCAACCGAATAGATGAATCCGAGCCGCTGATGATTTACCGCAAACTTACATTCGGCAACCTCGCGGATTTGCACATGCTTGAAACCCGCTTACTTGAACGCTCCGAACCGTTGAGCGGGCAGTTTGTCCCGCTCAACGACCCTCAGTTGTGGGACTCCACGCGCACCATGCTGGGCACAACTCAGATGCAGTGGTGGCAACAAAACATGTTGAATTCGCAGGCACGCTGGCAAATCATCGGGCAGCAGGTGATGTTCACCGCGCTCAACCTGCCGGTTATTCCGCTGTTGGTGCCGCAACCCTCCACCGCCAATCCCGACCAGTGGAATGGCTACGCTTATGAGCGGCAGCAGATTTACAATTTTGTAAAAAATAACAACATTCAAAATTTCGTAGTGCTCACTGGTGACATCCACTCAAGCTGGGCTGCCGACTTGCCGGACACCAATTACAATGCAACCACTGGCGCAAATTCACGCGGTGTCGAATTTGTCACCACCAGCATCACTTCTTCAAATACCGCTTTTGCCATCATCCCATCATCGCTCTATCCGGCAATCGAGCAGGAGAATCTGCATATCAAATATTATGACTTGTTCAATCATGGCTACCTGATTCTCGATATCACCAAAGACCGTACACAGTCGGATTATTATTTTGTCTCCACGATTCAGGAGCGGGATTTTACCACTTATGTTGGCGGCTCATGGTTTTGCAACAACGGGGAAAGTTTTCTGCGCCAGGCAAGCGCACCGGCAAACAGTCCCGTGAATTCAGATAATGTACCGCTCGCGCCAATGGTTTATCCAACATCGGTAAATGAACATTCCGACATTGTGATTGTCAGCAGTTTTCCGAATCCTTTTACAGACCATTTCATCGTACAGTTTTATTCCGAAAAAGCAAACAAAGCAGAACTCCGTCTCACCGATTTGGCAGGAAAAACAATACTGACAGAAACTTATCCGGTCGCCAATGTCGGCATTAACTATGTCAAAATTGACGCGCAATCTCTTCCGCCCGGCAACTACATTTTATGGATGACATCCGGGAATGACAGTTTCAGAAGGAATGTGGTGAAGGTGCGGTGAGGGGAGAGGGTCCATAGTCGGCAGTCCATAGTCAATTGACGACAGACCACTGACTACGGACGACAGTTGGCAACAATAATAGCAGACCGACAAACAAACTGACAAAACTTAGACAACGACAAATGAAAACCGAATGAAAACGATTTACATCATCTTAGGAGTTCTGATATTTGTCGGACTTATTTATTTTTTGACAACAAAAAGCAAAAACAGCGACAATCAACAAGTGAAAGTTGACCCGAATAACAATCCATATAACGACCTTAGAAGTATTGCTTTAGGAACCACAATGGACGACTTACAATTAACGCTATCTGATGAAAAGACAGAAATATATGGCGTGGTGATGGATTGGGACTTAGGTGACGGAACAGCAACGCTTGTTTCTTTTATAACAGGTGATGCAAGTTTATATTTAAGTTCAGGTGGCGGTTTTATTGGTGGCGGTGGACACGATAATGTTATTCGTGCAACAAACAATTTTATTAAAAAGTCAGAGAGTTTTTTGGACAAAGCTGCATTGATTGAGACGATTCCTCTGCCTGACAAAAATGGATTGACTTTTTACTTCTTGACCAATAAAGGAAAATTTAAAGCAACCGAACAAATGCAAAATATTGAGGATGAAAAATCACTTTGGCTGGACTTGTTTGAAGAAGCAAACAAACTGATTACCGAGATGAGAATTGTATCAGAAAGATGAGGAAATAAATTTGCAACCCCAGAATATAGTATGTTCTTTTGATGACCAACATCCCTATCTGACCAGCGACATATTGACCGCGACCAACAGACCCGCGACCAACAGACCCGCGACCAACAGACCCGCGACCAACAGACCCGCGACTAACAGACCCGCGACTAACAGACCCGCGACCAACAGACCCTCGACCAAGAGTGCCTTATGTTCACTATTTCCTACCAAAGTCATTTTCTCATCAACAAATTGTGTTTAACTTTTTTCCGACCTGATTTGTGCAAATTCAATATTTGTGCATCCTTTCAGTGATTTTAAAAAAAACAAAAACCTATTCTATGAAAACATTAAAATTTTTATCTGTTCTCCTGTTATTGCAAGTACCGTTTCTGTTGCAGGCTCAGGTGAGAGGCACGGGTGCAAAGTTTGACCTTAACTCTTACCGCAAAGCCGAAACCGCTGATTTCAGCGGATTAGGATTCACCACCACGTTGCCTTCAAAAGTTTCTCACAAGCAATTTGCCCCGCAAGCCAAAGACCAGGGTCAAATGAGCACTTGTGTCGGATGGTCCACCACCTATGGCGCGCTCACCATTCAGTATGCTAAAATGACCGGCTTGAAAGACCGCAACCGGATTACGGCTAAAGCGTTTTGTCCCTATTTTACGTTCAACCAGATTCGCCAGCCAAATGATATGGCTTGCCAGTCAGGCACTTATTTGTACAACGCGCTCACCTCTCTCCGCACGGGAGGCGCAAAGCGTTTCTTCCTGCCGGTGTATGATTGCAGCACACAAATAGAAGAGGAAGCGTTTTTCTATTCAAAACCTTTCCGCATCAAGTCATTCAAAAAGCTGTTTGATTATCCTTATGAAACCCAGCAATGGAGTCCCGAAGCGTTTTACAAGCTGAACATTGATAAGGTCACACCGGTGAAACAGGCGCTCGCAAACGGTTATGCCGTTCCCTTCGGTATGGAATTTCCTGAATCGGGCTTTTATGTCATCGGCAAAGATTTGTGGGAACCCACAGCCGCTGAACTGGCTCAAATCCCCAACCTGCAAACCTACGGACATGCGATGGTCGTGGTTGGATATGATGACGCAAAGTATGGTGGCGCTTTTGAAATCATGAATAGCTGGAGCGAAAACTGGGGCGACAAAGGGTTCTTTTGGATGAAATATAATGACTTCAAAAAATTCGTTGTTGATGCTTATTACTTCGATATTTTTGAAGAAGCCGCGACTAAAAAAGGCTGTGTGTCCGGTGACTGCCAGAATCTTTACAGCAGAATGATTTTTGACAGCGGAGATGAATTCGAAGGCAATTTCAAAAATGGCAAATATGACGGCTATGGCATTTACACCTGGGCGGATGGTCTCGTTTATGCCGGACAATGGAAAGAAGGAAAACGTCACGGCTTGGGCACCAGCATCACTTCGCTGGGTGTGAGTTACACGCAAAACTGGGCGAGTGACGCGCCCTCAGCCACCGCGGTTACTTCCGACAAAACCACCAAAACCGGCTGCACTTCCGGCAACTGCGCTGATGGATTCGGCACCTATCAATACACCAACGGCTCTTACACCGGCACTTTCTCCGGCAACAAAAGAAACGGATGGGGCACTTACACCTATAAAGACGGAACCAAAGTCGCAGCCACATGGCTCTTAGACCAAATCAGCGGATTCGGAAAACTTTCCTACAATGACGGCTGGCATTACGTAGGCGAATTTCTTTTCGACATGCAAAACGGTATCGGTCTCGAATATGGCATTGACGGATTCATGGCTGCCGAATGGTTTTTGGGTTCACCCCTCACCGGAGACGGCTTAGGCTTTTCCGGAAAAGCCGCGCTCACCGAAAGCAATGCTGAAATCAGCAAATTACGTCCGGCAGCGGGCACCGCCACCGGTTGCACCTCCGGCAATTGCAAAGACGGCAACGGCACCATGAAATACGCCAATGGTGAAACCTACATCGGCTACTTCAAAGGCGGCTTCCGCGATGGCTTCGGCACCTACACCTGGAGCAACGGCACCAAATACGAAGGTGTGTGGTTGGCGGACAAAATGGATGGTGTCGGCAAAATCTATTTCGCCAACGGCTCCTATTTCATCGGTGAATTCCGCAAGGGATTACAAGATGGCTACGGCTTGGAAGTCACCAAAACGAATTACATCGCGGGCGTTTGGGAATTCGGCAAATACGTGCCCGGCAAAGCAACGCTTGGCTTCGCGGAATTGAAAGACAAGAAAAAGAACAAAGATTTTGACCTTTCCAAAATCATTGACAACAGCCCCGAAACCGACAAAATCATCAAATCGGTCGCGGAGCGCACCGTCACGCAGTAGAAAAAGTGTAAAGTCTAATGTTTAAAGTTCAATGTTGAAATACTGAGATACTTTAAGCATTAGACTTTAAATTTATAAAAATCACACAGCGCACAACCGGGCTTTCGCTCTTAGCAATCGCCTCAATACTTGCGTGAGGAAAGTAAAAACACAAGGGGATGCCGGAACAAGTCCGGCATGACAAAATATTCAAAACTTTAAACATCAAACATTAAACCTTAAACTCAATTGGCGCTTGCTCTGTACGACTATGACTTTCTATGATTCGTAGCGTTGCGCGATTTGAGCGCCTTACCTCCGGGCGAAAAAAGACAGGGGATTGAATAACATCAGCGAAACAATCAAAAAACTCAATACAACTACTAATCGAAAATTTAAAAACATCAACGCTATGAAAACCATCACGCTTACATTCATCTTCCTGATGCCGCTCATTGCCGGCAGCAGTTTTGCTTCTGAATCCTGCAACATGGTTTATCAGAATATCATCCGCGCCATCGGCAGGTTCGACCCGCCCGCGCCTAAAATCGTTTTTAGAAACAGCCCGAACCTCACCGCGGAAATCCGTCCCAACGGTGAAATTCATGTCGGTGAAAAGTTTATTGAAACCTGCCGAAACATGGGTCCCGACTCACTGAACGCGATGGCGCTGGTGCTGGCGCATGAGCTGGCACATCATTACCAAAATCATTTCTGGGCGAAAGAATACGGCACCGCCTATGCGGATGTGGAGTGGGGGAGGAAAGTCGGCAGCACGTTTAAAGACATGAAGGAAATGGGCGTCTATGAATCTCAGGCGGATGAGTTCGGGATGTTTTATGCTTATGTAGCTGGCTACAACACGCTTGGACTCGCGGCTACCCTGTTCGAACGGATTTACAATGACTTTGAACTGCCGGAAAGCCTGCCCGGCTATCCGGAACTGAGTGAACGAAAAAAAATTGCAGAACTGTCAGAGGAGCGCGTGAAGCGATTGATTCCCATTTTTGAAGCGGGCAAATTGATGAGCATTCTTGCTTCAGTGGAAAAAGGCGACTATCGCCAGTATCTCCTGAAAAAATCTTCCGAATGTTTTGAGAAAATCATTGATGAAAAATTTACAAGCCGCGAGATATACAACAATCTTGGTGTGACCTATCTGCTCAGCGCGCTTGGCTTGATTGACGAAAGCGAAAACAAATTTTCTTACCCCGTGATGCTTGATGATGAAAGCCGCCTGTATGACGCCTCCGGCAATGTGTTGCGGAGCACCAAAGGACTTGGTTTCGCGGCAGCCGATGAAATCAATAAACTGCTTGATGAAGCTGAAAAATATTTTAACCATGCTAAAACATTGGACAAAAACTATATTCCTGCTTTTATCAATCTCGCCTGTGTTGCCGACCTGCGCAGCGAATTTGAAGAAGCTAATTTCAATGCAGGCAGAGCCATCAAACTTTCAACTGATAATAAAAAACCAGCCATGAAAGCCTATGCCCTGGAAGTGCAGGCAATTTCATTGGCGCGCCAGGATTTGAAAAAAGACGCGGAGAAAAAATTCAATGAAGCGAAAGCGGCAGGCAGCCTGTTAAGCGACTTCAACCTTGCCGCGCTGAAAAATGAAGTTCTGACTGCTTCAAAACAGGCAATGAAATTGTCCTTCGGACAAAAAGCAGAAACCGTGAACAACAAGAGCCTGTATGAACTCCTGAATGAAACGGATTTCTACAATGAAAACATGTACAAGCTGCGTGGCGACAGCCGTATCATTAAAACCGAGCGCGACAATGGCGACCTGTTTGTCATCGAATGTACAGACAGGGAATGTCCTTACAACACCATTGTGTTTCATCAAACACATGCCGACTATCTACAACCCACCGCACGCGATATCCGCATCGGGAATGATTTGAAAAAAGTGACGGACGCTTACGGCAGACCTGACCACATCATGCCATCCGGCAGCAGCGATTATTACATTTTCAAAAACTCCAACATTATTTTCAAAATGCAAAACGGAAGGGTAGGAGGATGGGCGGTTTATTTTCATGTTTAGGCGAATCTTTGAGTGAAAGACATATTGTCCGGTTGTTATTCCGTCCGCATATTCCGGGGTGACGGATTTCTTGTTGATTTCAATCAGATAGGGATGCCATCCTGAAAATGTATCGTTGCGCATTGCCTAATCAACACAATTTGTCCAACACCTTGTCATTCAGAAAATAAAAAAAATAGACATAAATTCTAAAGATATATTTACGCGCTATTTGTTCTGTTTAATAATCTTTATAAATTGCACCGACAAAAACCCCTTCTGCATTATGAAAACATTCATTAAAATTATTTTAGGTTCATTTCTGGTGATAGTTCTTGTGTTAGGCGTAACCGCTGCATACATTCACTTCTCCGATTTACCGCATTATGAAACAGTCAATTTTGAATATACCGTTACCTCCACTCCGGAGAAAGTGGAGCGAGGCAGAAAACTCGCTACTACATTATGTGTCTTGTGTCACATGAATTACGAAACCGGGTTGCTTACCGGACAAAAAATGCTGGATGCGCCTAAAGAGTTTGGTGAAATTTATTCCCAAAATATTACGCAGGATAAAACCCACGGCATCGGAAACTGGACGGATGCCGAGTTGCTCTATCTGCTGCGCACCGGTATTTTGAAGGATGGACGCTACTCCCCACCCTACATGGCAAAACTGCCTCACATGGCAGATGATGACATTGAAGCAATCATCGCGTTTTTACGCTCTGATGACCCGTTGGTAGCGCCTCAAAGTGTTCCTGATACTCAATGCGCCCCATCTTTACTGACCAAAGTATTGAGCAGGGTGGCGTTCAAACCATTGCCGATGCCGGAGAAAAGAGTGGAAATGCCGGATACGAATAATTTAGTTGAGTTTGGTCGCTACCTCGCTATCAATTTGGATTGCTGGGCGTGTCATTCCGCTGATTTTAAAACCATGAACATCCTGGAACCGGAATTAACCCCCGGCTACTTTGGCGGAGGTAATAAACCGCTGAATCTGAAAGGCGAAGTAATGCTGACATCAAACCTGACCCCTGATAAGGAAACCGGCATCGGAAGCTGGACAGAAGAACAATTCATCAAGGCAGTGAAATACGGACGGAAAGAAGGCGAGACAGGATTAAGATATCCAATGATGCCCTTCACCACGCTGACTGATTATGAAACCAAAGCAATCTTCGAATATTTAAAAACAATCCCCGCGATTAATAACAAAGTGCATCGTTCGGGGTTGGATAATTCGTGATGGTGTAGAATTAGCAAGGGCTGCTCATCGTAAAGCGCATTAACAAGGTGTCTAACATCTAATGTCTAATATCTGATTGGATAGGGGTAATTTGGATGTTATTTTGACAACATTACTCAGAACGCTGAATTGCTAGATTGTTTTTCTCGTTTAGTCATTCTTTCATCTTCACCAGCAACGTATCCGCCTCCACGAATTTTTTCTGTTCCACATACACTTCTTCCACTTCGCCATCTTCGAAGGCTTCAATCGTATTTTCCATTTTCATGGAACTGAGTATTACTAACCCATCGCCTGATTTTACTTTGTCACCGGGCTGTACGAGCACTTTTACTACCTCGCCCGGCATGGGAGCGGTGTAGCCGCCTTTCACTTTTTCCGTTGCAGCTTCCGGAAAACGCGGGTTGAGTTTCAGCGTGATTTCTCCAGCGTTAAATTCATGCAGGTGCAACGCATCACCCGATTGCACCACCGTAAATTTTTTCCGCACGCCATTGATTTCACAAATTATTTGTTGACTTTCTTGAGAGAGCAAGATGGCTTGTACTGATTTTTCCCCAATAGAAAATGTGAATATTCCGTCACTCAACCGATACGTCAAATCGAGAGTTGTTTCACGGAATGAAAAACTTTCCTGCTGTCCCATGAAAAAATTATTGCGCCAGCCGGAAGGGATATGTTGTAACATATTCCTTTTTGTTTCATGCTGTTTCCATTGCCAGAGCGTGGCAGCAATGGCAAATTCAGTGAGTTGAGCTTCGCTGAATGTTTTGGCAGCGCTCAGTTCGGGATGATGATTCAGGAAATGTGTGTTGAATTTTCCCTCTGCAAAATCCGGGTGACTGAGAATATCAATCAGGAAATTTTTATTGGAGGTGATGCCGAGCAATACTGTTTTGCGCAGCGCGTTTTGCATTTTGCGGATGGCATCAACGCGCGTTTCTCCCCACGTAATCACTTTCGCCATCATCGGGTCATAGTGGATGTCAATCACCGAGCCGCTTTCAATGCCGCTGTCGTAGCGGGTGCATGCGCTTTCATCCGGGAGGTAAGCCGATATTTTTCCGATGGCAGGTAAGAAATTGTTGGATGGGTCTTCAGCGTAGAGGCGACATTCGAGCGCGTGTCCGTGTTGCTTCACCTCATTTTCTTTCACCGAAAGCGGCATACCCTGCGCCACTTCGATTTGCATTTTTACCAAATCCAATCCCGTCACCATTTCAGTCACAGGATGTTCTACTTGCAGGCGGGTATTCACTTCCAGGAAATAGAAATTCAACTTGTCATCCACGATGAATTCCACGGTGCCCGCATTGTCATATTTGATGGCTTTGGCAGCTTTCAGCGCGGCAGCCGACATTTTATCGCGCAAGGCTTCCCTCATGACGGGCGAAGGCGATTCTTCAATAATTTTCTGATAGCGTCTTTGAATGGAACACTCGCGTTCAAACAGGTGAATCGTGTTGCCGTGTTTGTCGCCCATGATCTGAAATTCGATATGCCGCGCGCTGTCAAAATATTTTTCAATCAGCAGCGTGTCGTCTCCGAAAGCATTGAGCGCTTCCCGCTTCGCACCTTCAATATCTTTCTCCAATGTTTTGGTTTCGCGCACGATGCGCATACCTTTTCCACCGCCTCCTGCTGAAGCTTTCAGCAACACCGGAAACCCGATTTCGAGCGCTTTCTTTTTCAGCGTTTCTACCGCCTGGTCTTTACCGTCATAACCGGGCACCACTGGCACATCATGTTGTTGCATGATTTCCTTCGAGCGGATTTTATCGCCCATTGCTTCAATGGCTTTCGCGCTGGGTCCTACGAATAGGATACCTTCCGTTTCGCACCGTTTCGCAAATGATTCATTTTCAGACAAAAAACCATAGCCGGGATGAATGGCATTTGCTCCGGTTTGTTTCGCAGCTGCTATGATTTTATTCTGTAGCAGATAAGATTCAGACGCGGCAAATCCGCCCAATGCCACCGCTTCATCTGCTTCTTTCACGAACAAGGCATGTTTATCCGCCTCCGAAAAAACAGCTACGGTCGCGATGCCCATTTTCCGGCAGGTGCGCATCACGCGGATGGCAATTTCTCCGCGATTGGCAATCAGTAATTTGTTGATTTGATTCACGCTTGATTTATTTTTTAATGAAATACTACATTCTGAAAACTCCGAATTCACCGGTGCCTTTCACCTTGGTATTATTAACTACCGCAAGACAAATTCCAAGATAATTTCGGGTTTCGCGCGGGTCAATCACGCCATCATCCCAAAGGTTGCCGGTCGAAAACCAGGCGGTGGATTTTTTCTCCACCTCCTTCATCATGTATTCACGCATTTGTTTGCCCTGTTCTTCGTCATAGGGAATTCCCGATTTTTCAGCGGCTTCCCGCTGAATAATTTCCATGACTCCGGAAAGTTGTTCTGAACCCATCACCGCGATGCGCGAGTTGGGCCACGAAAACAGAAATCGCGGCTGGTAGGCTCTGCCGCTCATCGCGTAGTTGCCCGCGCCATAAGACGCGCCTGTCATGATGGTGATAGCGGGAACTTCACTGTTTGAT
>JBGTCY010000234.1:0-22272 GCA_041748615.1 Chitinophagales bacterium | reverse complement strand
GGCGAATTTATCCCGAAAAAATAGAAAAAAAACGAACTGTGATCGGGATATACCATCGGTACTATCTGTAATTGTTTTAAAACCTGTTTACCGATGGTATAAACGGTAGAATGGAACAATCAGGTTTCAAGAAACGCATTCATTGAAAATATCTGAGATTTTCAGAACTACAAATCTGTCCTTAATTTTTGAATAACTTTGTTCACGCTGATTGAATCTTAAAAATTCAACAGGATTATTTTACAACTTAACTTATTTAACTCATGGAAATTACAGGACAAGTATTAGAATTATTGCCCGAACAATCGGGGCAGGGCAAAAATGGCACCTGGCGCAAGCGGGAGTTTATTCTGGAAGCGAACAACAACACAAAATATCCCAAAAAGGTCTGCATCTCAGTTTGGGGTGAGAAGATAGACCAGTTTAATCTTCGTCAGGGAGAGACCATTACCGCTTCTATTGAGGTGGAAAGCCGCGAATACAATGGAAAATGGTACACCGATGTTAAAGCATGGAAAGTCTCCAAGTCTTCATCCGATGGAGGCACAAGAAATGACGCTCCACCCATTGACGCTTACCGTGGTGATATCGAAGCCACCGTTGACAGAAGCGCAGAGGATGACACTCCTTTCTGAAAAAATTTGCAGGATTAAATTCTGCATCTGCGGTAGCTATCTTGGTAATATACCTTCGCTAAACAGGTTTTCGAACTTGCACTGAATCGCACCCGATGGTATATTCCGAACACAGTTCGATTATTTAATTTCTTTCGGGAAAGATGCCCGGAGGTAAAGCGCTTACATCGCGCAACGCTACGAATCAAAGAAAGACATAGTCGTACAAAGCAAGCGCAACTACTAATCGCGTCTGCGCATCAAGATGGAGATATAATAGAGCAAAGTTGCCAGTGATGCTAATGCGGCAACCACATAGGTCATTGCTGCCCATTTGAGAGCGTCTTTTGCTAATACTTGTTCATCGCGGGTGGTAATGCGGGCGCCTTCAAGCCACACAAGTGCGCGGCTTGAAGCATTGAATTCAACCGGCAAAGTAATGAATGCAAAAAGTGTTGTTATGGCAAATAAAGTGATACCGATGATAAGCGGCACCTCAGAAACCTGGAGAAGCAAAATGCCCCCAATCAAAATCCACGTCATGTATTTGGATGAAAAACTAACGGCAGGCACTAATGTCGAACGCATTTGAAGCCACAGGTAAGATTTGGCATGTTGAACCGCATGTCCGCATTCATGCGCGGCAACCGCTGCTGCAGCCACACTTCTGCCATGATATACTTCGGGACTGAGATTGACCGTTTTTTTAAGCGGGTTATAATGGTCCGTTAATTGTCCGGGTACCGATAAAACCTGCACATCGCGGATGCCGCTGTCACGCAACATTTTCTCCGCGATTTCCTTGCCGCTAAGTCCTGTTGAAGTGCCAACCTGAGAGTATTTTTCAAATTTGCTCTTGAGTCTGGCGCTGACCAACCAGCTTATACCCATGATTACGATTATTAAAATCCAATATTCCATTCCCATCTTATTGTTGATTTGTAGTTAAAAAATCAGGGAAACAATATTCAAATATCATGCCCTTCAGGAAAGTCGGAAAAAATGTCACAAATCCTTACAAACTACTAAACGCCAATTTTCCATCACAATTCCAAAGTTAATTAGCACTTTTCGAAGAGGGCATCTGTTAGGAAGAAGATTGTTTTTACTTTAACTATTTAATATTTTATGACTTTTATATATACTACTTACTCTTAACCATAAGGAATTTTCCTTTTCAGAATCATTTTATTACTGACACCCGCTAATTTGCAGAACAAAAAGACAATCAACTATAATTTTATAAAATTTTGTACACTCTAAGATAACGCCCTAAAACAGAAAAGGCAGAACTCTTAGAGTCCTGCCTGTCTGCTTTGAATAGCCCCTTCTGACTATCCAAATGTCCTGCAACCTGCTTAACAAAGATGGGTCAAGATTGTTTTGCGCTCAATGACATACGTCACCCTTTGCAGATGACTTTTAACGGGGATAAAGGATTTTTTGTCAGAAACTCCGGGAAATCAGACTCTCGAACGCCACTTATCTTTCCGTTGATGTGGCGTGCGCGATGGAGATTTTTTCTCGAATCGCTGACGCTGGCGCGGAGGGGAAGAACTTGAACGTGATTGACTCTGGCTGCGCGGTTTATTTTCGGTGACTTCAATCCGAACCTGTCTTCCGTTGAATTTAGCTTTCGTAAATCCTTTCAGGATAGCGCCCACCGCATCTTTTTCAACTTCGAAAAATGAATACGCACCTTTCAATTCAATCTTACCGATGAATTGTTTTGACAACCCGCAATGTTCATCCACCAACTCCAGCAGGCGGGCATTATTCAGTCCGTCCATTTTGCCAAGATTGATAAAAATCCGGGAGCCGGTAACATAACGCTCGTCTCTTTCTTGTTCGTTACCCCGTTCACTTCTTTCGCCTCGTTCACCTCGTTCACTCCTTTCGCGTTTTTCATCCAGGTTGAGGTCGGGCGCGTTGCGATAGTAATCCAAAAATCGGTTGAATTCAATAGCCGCAAACCGCTTAATCAGTTCCTCTTTTGTCAGGTCTTTTAACTCCTCATAAACTGCGGGCAGGAAGGCTGCCATTTCATCTTCACTCACTTTTACTTCATGCACCCGATGCATCAGCGCGAGCAGTTGTTTCTGACAAACTTCCGCTCCGTTGGGAATCATCATCCTGGTAAAAGGCGATTTCAGAGAGCGTTCAATCTGTTTGAGTTTCCCCAACTCCCTGCGTGAAATCATGGCGATAGAGATACCTTTTTTCCCCGCGCGTGCGGTGCGTCCGCTGCGATGGGTGTAGAAATCCATTTCATCCGGAATATTGAGATGAATCACATGCGTGATATCTTCCACGTCAATTCCGCGGGCTGCAACATCGGTTGCCACTAAAATTTTAATCGCCCGCTGTCTGAATTTCATCATCACACGGTCACGCTGTTGTTGCGTGAGGTCGCCATGTAATGAGTCGGCATTGTAACCATCTTTCATCAGCAGGTCTGCAATTTTCTGAGTGTCAATGCGGGTGCGGCAAAAAATCAATCCGAAGATATCGGTATGAAAGTCGAGAATACGCTTGAGCGCGGCATATTTATCCTTTTCATTCACTAACACATAGCGGTGTTCAATATTGACGTTGCCTGTATTTTGCTCTCCAACAGTCAACTCAAAAGGCTGATTCATGTAATGCTTTGAAATACTTCTCACTTCCTTCGGCATAGTCGCTGAAAAGAGCCACGTATTTTTTTCTTTGGGAGTGTGTTTTAAAATGAGGTCAAGGTCTTCCTTAAATCCCATGTTGAGCATTTCATCCGCTTCATCCAAAATGACATATTTCACTGTGGCAAGCTGAATCGCTTTCCGCTCAATCAGGTCAATCAGGCGACCGGGAGTGGCGACAATAATTTGCGCACCCATTTTCACTTTTCTGATTTGCTCGCTGATGCTGGAGCCGCCATAAACGGCAACAATATTTAATTTTTTAAAACGCTCACAAAAGTTTTCCAAATCACCGGTGATTTGCAGGGTGAGTTCGCGGGTGGGCGCCAGCACAAGCGCCTGTGTATCGCGGCTGGAGGCATCCATCAATTCAAGCAAGGGTAATCCGAAAGCCGCAGTTTTGCCGGTGCCAGTCTGTGCCAGTCCTACAAAATCACGGTTGCCCTGCAGTAACACGGGAATGGCTTTTTCCTGGATAGGCGTGGGTACTTCAAAACCGATTTGTTGTACTTGTTTTAACAATCCCTGTGACAAGCCAAGGGCTTCAAATGATGTCATTGATTAATTTGTTTAAAATAATTAAGCGGCAAAGGTAAGGCTATTAAAGTTGGATACAGTTGATATATAGTAAGTTAAGGGGTATGAAATATGCAGATTCTAACACTTTATTCTGATTGGGACGAGGGACGGGTGTCAAGAGACGGCAACCAGAATTTAGCGACATCGTATTTTCACAAAACTGTAATTAATGCCTGTACCCCGGAAAGTATTGATTTACACTATCATTTCGGCAAAATGATAACATTGACTTTATCTTAACATCTGTTCCATCGCTTTCCGCGCGATGTGCTCACCGATTGACAAACATGATGTTGCGGCAGGCGAAGGCGCATTACAGACATTCAACACTCTTTTACTTTCGAGAATCAGAAAATCATCCACGAGGTTTCCCGCACGGTCAACCGCTTGTGCACGTACGCCTGAACCGCCTAGCAACAAGTCATCCGGCTGAATTTCAGGTATCAGCTCCTGCAATGCTTTCACAAACGCCCGTTTACTGAAAGAGCGGTGCATTTCGCGCAATCCTGTTCTCCAGTATCTGAATGAAATTTTTCTGAATCCTGGCCAACTCAACGCTTCAAACAATTCGCGCGGTTGAAAATCCGTATTGCGATAACCTTCTCTGCGGAAAGCAAAAACCGCATTAGGTCCAGCTTCAATATCACCATTAATCATGCGGGTGAAGTGCACTCCCAAAAAAGGAAAACTGGGGTCGGGCACCGGGTAGATGAGATTCCGAACAAAATACTTTTTTTCTTTTTTCAGCTTAAAATATTCCCCGCGAAAAGGGATGATGCGCATATTCAATTCCGGTTGTGTGAGCCGCGCCACCGCATCGGAATATAATCCGGCACAATTAATCACTAAGGAAGCCGTGAAATCTCCGGCAGGCGTATGGACAACAATTTCATTTTCACCCCTGCTGATTTTTTCCGCTTTCGCTCCGAAAACTATTTCGCTGCCGCGCAGCCTGATGAGTTCTGCAATTTTTTCAGCAACGGTTTTATAATTGATGATGCCCGCCTGCGGCACATAAATACCGGCAATGCCGGTGGTGACTTTGGGTTCGGCTTCCTGAATTTCAGCAGGTGAAATTTTTTTTAATCCCCTTAATCCGTTTTGATTCCCGCGTTCAAAAATCGTGTTAAGTACAGGTAGTTGCTCTTCCCGAACCGCTACGATGATTTTTCCACAAATATCATAAGGGATTTCATGTTGATTGCAGAATTCCACTAATTGATTATACCCGTTCACACAGTTTAGCGCTTTCAGACTGCCGGGCTTATAATACACTCCCGAATGCATCACCCCGCTGTTGTGCCCGGTTTGGTGAGCCGCCACTTCATGTTCTTTTTCAAGTATCGCGATTCTTAATGACGGATTTTTTTCCAGCAAGCGATAAGCCGTTGCCAAACCTACAATACCCGCTCCAATAATCAGAATATCCTGCTTCATATTTTCACTTTAAAAAAATATTTCCGTGATGGTAACAATACTCCGTTAGTTTTTTCTGACCATAAAAATAAACAAAGGTGTCAAGTGTGCCGATAACTATATGGTCTGAGACTTGGCAATAAAAAAGGGAAAGGGTTGATTTTTGTATGCCACAAAAAATCTCCTTTCCCCACCGATTCAATCCATCAAACGGCTCTACCACAATAAATTATTGACTGAAATTATTTTCGACAACTTAGCCATTTAGATGAATTCACCGAAAATAATCCGGCTCTATAACCAATGCATTTGGTTCGGCAACCTGGCGGCTTAAATTTGTAACGGAGTATTGATCAATATTAAGATGAGATAAAACGGCTTTCCTTTCGGCTGAACCCATCTGCCGAAACTACTCAATGATTTTTTGAGCTATTTATGTTGTTATGTTTAATGTCATTGCTGATTAATTTAGAATTTAGCCCTGATTTCTATGAATCTGAGCTTAGATTTTGAAGATTATTTCGGATCAAGTCTACTAAAATTTTACTCTGATTTCTTCTAGAATATTTTTGATAGCCTTTCGTATGAGACATTACTTTACCGGTTCGTGAAAATTCCTGATAAAGTCTTAATAAAAATTTACTTACCTCATCACTATCTTCGAAAGACTGCCCTGCATAACATTCATCAAGTATTTGTTTTAATATTCCATGGTCGTTTTGTACTAGTAAAATGATTTTTTTCAATGAGAGATAATCAAAGATTTTAGCATTGAGCCATGAAATGCCACTTGACGAGAGTAAAAGTAAAACATTGGCTTTTTGAAGGCGTTGCATCACGTCTTGATAAGACATTCGGCCCGTTGTTTCCAAAAATGGTTTTAAGTCATCATCAAATGAAAAAATACGCTTTTCTTGATCCGGATAGAATCTGGCACCATAGAAGATTACTTTCACATTTTCAGCACCGGAATCTGTAATAAACATTTTTAACCCTCTTAAAAACATCTCCAGTTTCTGATGCGGATAAAGTATGCCTGCATAAGCAATTTCAAATTGTTGATTTTTTTGAAACGGTAAAGGGAGTGAATCAAAAGTTTCATCATCAAAACCATTGAATATGACTTCTATTTTTTTTCCTGACTTTAATTGTTCAAGTGCATTTTGATATGAAGGCGAAGCAGTAGTGACAAAGATTGTATTAGAGATATATTTCTTCTCTAGTTTCCGTTCGTGTGCATTTAAAATGCCCTCAAAAAAATTTGTTTTTTTTTGGATTACCGGAGTTGTCCATCCGTCTCTGTAATCAGCAATCCATGGAATGTCAAATGTTTTTGAAAGCAGGTGACCGTATTTGAAAAGAATAAATGGCTCACCAGTTGCAATAATCACATCGCATTTATTTTTTGATAGATATGCTTTTGCCGCATCGAAAATAGGCGCAGTAGAATCGAAAAAAGAAAAATGAAAACGTAAGATTCGATAAATAAGAGAGAGTATTTTTCGTAACCAAACCAACCGGTTATCACCGAATTGAATCAAAATTTTATCTCTCAGATTTTCTCTGTAAGGAACTCGTAAGATTATTCCATTATCAGTATTTTCTTCTGTCACATTTTGCTGTAAACTGCTTTTAAAACAATCTATATGACTTTTATACACAGAATCCCAATGACGAGTAATCACAACAGGCTCAATACCCATATCCCGAAAATATCGGAACCAACTGCCGGGTCGTTGCGCGGCAATAGAATGATAGGGCGGAAAATCATAAGCAAGTATCAGAACACTTTTCATAAGGTGCAACTTAATCACACTAACTTAAAACCCGATTAAATTCAGTGTTTTATTTAATAAAATTTGAAAACACTGATTTCCGAAAATCCCGTGAAATAGGTTGCTGGGATGGTAAGCCTTTCACTTAAAAAAAGAGGTAAAATAGCAACCGCTGTGGATGTCCGGGATACAGGCTTCGACCCCCGTGCTGTGTCAGGAGGAGTTCAGTTTTTTCAAATGGATGTTTCCTCACTAAAGTTCGAAGATGAAAAATTTGATTTTATATTTTCATACGATACGTTTGAGCATTTTTCCCATCCCGACTCAGCTCTTTCTGAAATCTTGCGAGTAATGAAAATAGATGGGTATTGTTACCTCGAATTTGGCCCGCTCTATCAGTCTGCTTTTGGGTTGCATGCTTATCGCCAAATCTATGTGCCTTATAGTCAGTTTTTATTTTCTAAAGATACAATGAATGCCTTTTGTTTAAAAAATGGAATTGAGCTGATTGACTTTCAGCATTGCAATGGCTGGACTTTATCTCAATTCAAAAAATTAATAGAATTGCATTCTTCAATTGAATTACTCCGTTTTGAAGTGCAACACAATTATTCGCACCTTGACCTTGTTGTAGCCTATCCAAGTTGCTTTAAGAGTAAGACGGATGATTTTGAAAATCTAACTGCAGCGTCATTAAAAATATTATTCAAAAAAACCACTCTGTAATCCAAATTTAGGAGAGTTTTTGACCTGCAAAATAAAATCTATTCCTTTTATCACCTTTTTTAAGCATTGCTTCACCAATTGATTACTTTTATTTGCAGAAAAAAGCGAAGCATTGTTATATGAATGTACTTATTTTAATAACCGCAAATTATCCGTACGGTCATGGCGAGCAGTTTTTAGAATATGAAATTCCTAATCTTTCCGGCAAGTTTGACAAAATTCTGATTATTCCTGCTTCCCCAACCGACAAAACATCCTGTAGGTCAATTCCGGAAAATATAGAATTGGTTGACTTGGAAATTTCAACTCCTGTTACAATTGCTTCTATTTTATCTTTTTTCTTAAGTGTCGCCAATTTAAAAGAATGTTTTTTCCTTTTGATGAATTCCCCCATTAATAAGATATGGCTGAATATCAAAGTGATGTTAAAAAATTATGGAATGGCGAAATCTCTTTCCAATTCTCTGAAAATTATTTCCGGAAAGATACCGGGAAGAAAAATATTTTATTCCTATTGGCTGGACGAGTACGCGTTAGGATTAGTGTATTTAAAAAGAACATCCAAAAAAGGGGATATCAAAATAGTTAGCCGTGCGCATGGATGGGATGTTTATTTTGAACGACATCCCGGTAAGTACCTTCCTTTCAGAAGAGAGTTGTTGAAAAGTCTGAATCGGTTATTTTTTATTTCAGAACATGGACGCGATTACTTACTCAATAAAACCGGAACTGGAATCAATGAAAATATTCGGGTATCCAGATTGGGAACAACCGGACATGAAAAAATATATCCTGCAAATACGGAGTTGCGAATTTTCTCCTGTTCAAGTATTATCGCCTTAAAGAGAATTCACCTGATTATTGAAAGTCTTGCCCTGGTGGAACATGTTCAAGTGATTTGGCATCATGCAGGAAGCGGACCATTACATAATGAAATCCGTCAACTTGCAAATGAAAAGTTATCTTCTAAAAAAAATATCAAATTCAATTTCCTTGGTCAGGTGCCAAATCGTGAACTCCCTGATTTTTATCGAAAACTACAACTTGAGTTATTCATCAATGTCAGTGAGTTTGAAGGCATCCCTGTTTCTGTGATGGAAGCCATGTCATTCGGTGTGCCGGTAATTGCTACACATGTTGGAGGAGTTGGAGAAATTGTAAATAAATCCAATGGTTTCCTGCTGCCGGCAAACGTCTCTCCCAAAGAAATTGCCATTGTAATTGAAAATTATTTTAAACTGGATGAAAGCTCAAAGAAAAACTACAGGGAAAATGCCTGGAAAACCTGGAATGAAAAATTCAATGCGGAGAAAAATTTTAATGAGTTTGCAGATGAACTCATCAATTTAAAATAATCAGATTACTTCTCGAACATTAATCTCAGCAAGGGAATCTGAATGAATAGCAAATACAACTTCTCTTTTACCCGGTGCTCAGGAAATTTTATCAGCGACCACAACAGTGTTTTGATTGATTGAGTTTTTTTTCCTTGTGCTTTGTAAGCAACTCCCAGCCGCAACCAGGCATTTGAAAGTATTCGTCTCCTTACTTTTTTGGATATCCAATTCTCGCGGTCGTTTTTTAATATGCGCTCTAAGTTTTTTAAGTGAGCGATGTATGCCGCTTCACTGTTCACTGTGCGTCCGGCATGGGTGACAAAAGCCACTGTTGCCGCATCCAAATAAATGACCGGAAATTCTTTAAAAACCCGCACCCATAAATCCACATCTTCTCCGACATTGATTTTTGGATTAAATTGATGTTTCTTGAAAATCGAATGATGCACGCAGGTGCGCGGTGAACCTAAGGAAGCCTGGACCACCCATTCAACGGAATTTGCAGCATTGATTTCAGTTGGAACTACTTTGATTAACTCCCCATCACGGTCTTCTATGGTATTGCAATAAAAAACCGCCACGGGTGAGTTGTGCTCAATAATTTTTTTGTAAAACGATTCCAAATGATTGGGCAGGTAATAATCATCGCTGTCTAAAAAACAAATGTATTTTCCGTGTGCCTGCGTAATGCCGTGATTACGGGCTGCGCTGCGTTCCTGATTTTGCTGATAGAGATACCGAATCCGATTGTCACTGTATGATTCAACAACCTGCCGGGTATCATCCGTTGAGCCGTCATCTACAATGATTAATTCCCATGAAGGAAATGTCTGACTGATGATACTTTCAATCGGGCGGTGTAGCATTGCCGCCCTGTTGTAGGTCGGAATTATGATTGAAAAAAAAGGAGATTCCATGGATTGCCCGTGGTGCAATAATGGCAAAAAACCATGAGATGCGTTTCAGAAAAGTCACTTCACCGATGCATGGATATCCATGTTCAGCAATTTTACTTTCTCTTCAAGGCTCATGGAAATGAAATTGCGCAAATTCAACTCTGAACCGATTAACCCGCGGTCTTTCAAAGCGTAGTAAAATGTTGTTGCCGTAATGGGTTTTCCTTTTTCAAGATACGCCAAAACCTTTTTATCACCCACCAATTCCCTGCCGTCCACATAGCGGAAAGTGCCATCTGATGCGATGAAATAAGATTTTTCTACCGGATGTACAAAGACGTAATTGGCATTTCCGCTGAGAATTTCGCGGACAATTGCCGCTTGCCGGTCGCTGTTGATTTCTATAAAACGCGATTCTCTGTCCAGCGTGTTTGTAATCATACCAATCACTAAATCGCTGTTTGACAAGCCATCAAGTTTAATCACCTGATATTCCCTGTAGTCTTTGCTTTGCTGTGGCTCAAGCGTATATTTAAAATCCCGTAGGTTATGAAGTGAAAGTTCCTCTTCAGGGTCTATCGTTGATTTTGTTTCAAGCGGGATAGCGCTTCCAAAACCTTGTACATTTAAATTTTGTACCGTCTCTTTTTTTGCATTTTGGCTGAACACCTGTCCAAGCAGACAGCATGCTATCAGCAGCATCATCAATCGCCTCATAGTCACTCCTCATTTTTACCGGGCACAATAGAACTTGCCCGAAATAGTTACACCTTGAACACTAAATCATTTCATTACTACGAAAAAAGAAAAGAATTGTTCCGGTTAGGAATCTTTTGAGTGTATGAATGATGGCAGGTTATACTTTTTTTTTGAGAGGGACGAGGGACGGGTGTCGAGGGACGGCAATCAAGATTTTACTGAACAATGCATTCATAAAACTGCAATGTTTAGCACATTCACTCTTTTCTACAACAACCCCTTCTCTTCCTGATACAAGGTGAACAGCACCGTTATCCCGACTGCCTTCAACGTGTTTGTGTCAATTAACTCCATGGTGTCATCATGCGTGTGCCAGAATTTACCGAACATGTTGGGAAGACTTTGGTCAACATGAATGATATCAATCGTGGGAATGCCTGCAATGACGTTGATATAATAATGGTCGTCAATAATGGGGCGGGGCGTGTTTTTGAATAAAAAATAATTTGAAAATCCCAAATGCGCGGCATTGTTCCAGACACGTCTGACTAAAGATGGCGCGTATTTGACGGAATACGTTTCCATCAGAAAAGTACTGCCTTTCGCACCCACCATGTCTAAGAGTATCCCGTATTTCGCCCTGTAACCCTGCACATGTGGTTTTTTCGCCCAATACTGTGAGCCAAGGCAATAACTGTCGGGCTTCTGTGGCAATTTGCTGTTTTCCGGCTGACCGTAATCTTCCGCATCAAACAAAATAATATCCACCCCGATATTCACGCGGTTGGCTTTCAGTTGCCGGGCAATTTCAAGCAATACCCCCACTCCGCTCGCACCATCATTCGCTCCGTCAATGGGAGTATCTCGTTTGGATGGGTCAGCGTCCTGGTCGGCAAAAGGGCGGGTGTCCCAATGCGCGGCAAGCAAAATGCGGTTTTTGTTTTCCGGATTAAAAGCCCCAATGATGTTTTTGAAATTCAGTTTTGTACCGTCAAAAGCGGTCACCTGTCCTTCTTGTATATAAACTTTGTCCGTGAATTCAAGCAGCTTGCTTTCAAGCCAATTGCCGCAATCAATGTGTTGCTGTGTATTCGGAACACGCGGACCGAATGCAACCTGTTTTTCAATATAGAAATAAGCAGAATCCGCATTGAAAGCAGGCGCTGGAATTTCGAGCGAATACTGCGGAACGATAGTTGGCTGCTCCCGCTTGCAACCTCCTTCGCATCCGGCAAAAAGCAGCAAGCAAATCAGTACATAAAAAATTGAGTTCGTGTTTTTCATTCGTTGGTTAACGACCAGGTGGTTCCTTCCTTACCGTCATGAAGTTGAATGTTGAGTTTGGCAAGTTCATCTCTGATGATATCCGAAGTAGCGTAATCTTTTTTCTCGCGGGCATTTTTCCGAAGGTTGATAATCATCTGCATCAATCCATCAGTTACAGAATGATTATCCCCTTTTTCATCCGTCAATCCTAAAATATCAAGAATGAAAATCCGGAACGTGTCTTTCATGAATTGAAAGGTTTCCTTGCTAATCGAGTTTATCGCGAGATGCTTATCATGGAAAGCATTCACTTTGGCGGAAATTTCAAACAGTGATGCCAGCGTCATCGCGGTGTTGAAATCATCGTTCATGTAAGTGTGGCAGCTTTCACACAATTTTTTGATTTCTTCATCCAGCGCGTTACCGGGTTTTGCAGTTTCGCTTTCAGGATACTGCATTTTTTCAAGATTTGAAAGCGCGTTCATCAGCCTGCGATAGCCTTTTTCAGCCGCCTGCAATGCGTCATTGGAAAAATCGAGGGTGCTGCGGTAATGCGACTGTAACATAAAAAAACGAATGGTCATCGGGCTGTATCCTTTTTCCAGCGAAGGATGATTGCCGCTAAAAAACTGTTCGAGATTCACGGCATTGTTGAGTGACTTGCCCATCTTCTGCCCGTTAATCATAATCATGTTATTGTGCATCCAGTAACGCACCGGTTCGGTACCGCAATCCGCCACTGATTGCGCGATTTCACATTCGTGATGCGGAAATAATAAATCCATCCCGCCTCCGTGAATGTCAAACGGAACACCTAAGTACTTCGCGCTCATCACCGAACATTCAAGATGCCATCCGGGAAATCCTTCTCCCCAGGGCGACTCCCACCGCATGATGTGTTCGGGTGACGCTTTTTTCCAAAGCGCGAAGTCGGCTTTATTGCGTTTTTCTTCCTGCCCCTCCAGTTCGCGTTCGCTTTCCTGCAACTCTTCCAGTACCCTTCCGGATAACTTGCCGTAGTTGTGAAACTCCGCGTGATATTTTTTTACATCAAAATACACCGAGCCATCTACGATGTAAGCGTATCCTGATTTCAAAATATTTTCGGTCATTTTAATTTGCTCGGGAATATGTCCCGAAGCAAAAGGCTCGATTCCCGGAGGCAACACATTCAATTGCCGCATCGCCTCATGGTATTTGTTGGTGTAAAACTGCACCACTTCCATCGGCTCTTTTTTTTCCAACCGTGCGCGCTTTGCGATTTTATCATCGCCCGCATCTGCATCATTCACTAAATGACCTACATCCGTGATGTTGCGCACGTAGCGCACTTTGTAACCAAGGTATTGCAGGTAGCGATAGACAACATCAAAAGTGATAGCAGGTCGCGCATGACCTAAGTGCGGCTCTCCATACACCGTAGGTCCGCAGAGATACATGCCGACAAAAGGCGGATTGAGCGGTTCGAATTTTTCTTTTTGCCGCGAGAGGCTGTTGGTGATGTAAAGGGATGAAGACATGGGGCGTAAAGATACTTTTTACGGAGAAAATATGAGCGTGGAAAAATGAATAGGAATTTCTTTTTTTGTGAAAATTCAATCAAAACTTATACCCCCCTTTCAGAATCAGATAATCCGCTACTTCCCTGCGCATGTCTTTTGGATTGATGCGATAGGTTCTCAGCATCCTGCGCATGAGCCGTTTTAAGATAAATTTTTCCAACCCTGTTGCATAACTGTCAATCGCGTGGTGGGCGGCTTTTCGAGCTACATCCAGCGCGTCATACAGATAGAGTTTCGCCATTTTGGCTTTAATCTCCAATTCGGCTTTATCGGTTCCCTTTATTTCATGCAGTTTCTTCACCCGCAGCAAAGCCGATTCGCTGATAAATGCCATCGCGAGAATATCCGCGAGGTTCATCACGATTTCCTGTTCATCCACTAATTTCTCTTTCAGTTGATTGCCTGCCGCACCGGTGATAATCATGAAAATGCTTTTTAAATTATTGACGAATTCAAATTCAGCCGCGAGAAAGCCGCTGCTGAAGGGGTTATAGTTTTGTAAAATCGCCAAGGGAATGGTTTTAGCCGCCAGCTTCAAATTCAATTCTTTGCCGACAAACGCCCGCTTATAAAATTCGCCCAGCGAAAGCATCCGGTTAATCTCGTTGGTGCCTTCATAAATTTTTGTGATGCGCGCATCGCGGTAAGCCATCTCCACCCCTGTTTCCATGCTGTAACCCATGCCCCCAAACATCTGAATGGCTTCATCGGCTGTGTTGCACATCGCTTCCGAGCCTTGCACTTTCAGGATGGCGCATTCAATGGCGTATTCACGCATCGAATTGATTTTCGCATCATTATCGGAACTGCCGGACGCTTTCAGTTCCGCATGTTTTTTGTCCACCTCCGCGCCTACCCGGTAAACTCCGGATTCCAGCGCGAATGTATTTGTCGCGCTGATGCCCAGTTTTTGTTTCATCGCGCCAAACTGCGCGATGGGTTGATTAAACTGGTAGCGCTGCGAGGTATATTCCACGATTTTTTCCAAACCGTTTTTCATGCCGCCCACTCCGCCAGCCGCGATTTTGATGCGTCCGCTGTTCAGGATGTTCAGCGCCATGTTGAATCCTTTGCCGCGCTCGCCCAGCAAATTTTCTTTCGGCACTTTGCAGTCATGAAAATAAACGGGCACCGTACTGGATGCTTTGATGCCCATTTTCTTTTCTTCATTTCCGATTTCAATGCCGCCAAAACTTTTTTCCACGATAAACGCAGAGAGCTTTTCATCATCCTCAATTTTTGCAAACACAGTGAAAACTTCCGCGAAACCTCCGTTGGTAATCCGCATCTTTTGTCCGTTCAAAATGTAATGCGTGCCTTCGGTATTCAGCACCGCGCGGGATTTTCCGCTGTTGGCATCCGAACCGGCTTCAGGTTCGGTCAGGCAATAAGAGCATCCCTTTTCTCCGCTTGCGATAGCGGGCAGATATTTTATTTTCTGTTCTTCAGTGCCGTACCACAAAATCGGGAGCGAGCCAATCGAAGTCTGGCAGCCGATGATGGTGGCAAATGAAAAACCTCCCGCCAATCCTTCTGTGAAAAGTAAACCTGTATTAAAGTCCAACCCCATGCCTCCATATTTTTCATCAATGGAAACCCCGCACAATCCGAGTTCTGAAGCTTTCCTGAAAATATCAAGCACTAATGCTCTGTCTTTTTCCGCATCCAAGCTGGCTACCGTGCCAATGCCCAATCCCTGCACTTCTTTCACCATAAACTCCTGCACGGTTTGCAGAATCATGAGTTGTTCTTCCGTGAATTCTTCAGGAATAAACACATCCGAAACGGGTGTGTCTTTCAGTAAAAAGGAGCCTCCGGTAAGCGTTGATTTTTTTGACATGGTTTTGAATGAAAAGAGGATTGTCTGGAATGTTAACAGGCGACAAAACTAAATTAAGTGTGTTGCACTTTCAGATTTAATACTAACAAGGGTGTAGGAAGATTGCACCACTTTTTATGGTGCGCGTTGGTCACCCTGAGCGGAGTCGAAGGGGAGCGAATGCCACCCCCACATGGTTCGACTCCGCTCACCATGACAACGCAAGTGCAATTTGCCCTAATCCCACATTCGCAGGTCAAAAAGTCATAACCCCCGAATTTTCTAACTTAGTCCCAAATCTGATTATGAAAGTTATTATCCCTGTTGCGGGAGCCGGCACCAAACTCAGACCGCTCACCTATACGCAACCCAAAGCGCTGATTCCTGTTGCGGGCAAGCGCATTCTTGATTTCATCATTGACCAATTGCTCGATGTAGGGCTGAATGAATTTGTTTTCGTGGTGGGTTATCTTGGTGAAAAAATCAAAGACCATGTTGAATCAAAATATCCGCAAATCAAAGCGGACTACGCGGTGCAGGCTGACAGGCTGGGTGTCGGTCACGCCATCTGGACTGCCCGCGAATTTTTAAATCCGGGAGAAGAAATTTTAATCGTGCTGGGCGATACCATTGTGAAAACCGATTTGAAAGAAGTGCTGCGTTCCGAAAATTCTACGCTGGGAGTACGCAAAGTGGATGACCCGCGTGATTTCGGAGTGGTGGAATTTGATGTGAAAGGAAAAATTGTCGGGGTGGTGGAGAAACCGAAATTCCCGAAATCGAATATGGCGCTGGTGGGTGTTTATAAAATCAAAGAAACCGAAATCTTGTATGAAAGTCTGAAACAGTTGATGAACCAGGAAGTAAAATTCGGAGAAGAAATTCAACTGACCGATGCCCTCATGCTGATGATTCAAAAAGGAATTGAATTCAGTTTTTTCAAAGTGAATGATTGGTATGACTGCGGAAAAGCGGATATCCTGCTGGAAACAAACACCAAACTTTTGAAAGGCACCACTTTCACACAACTTGAAGATGAGATGCTCAATAATTCGGTGTTGATTCAGCCGGTCAGCATTTCAAAAGGAGCAAGGTTGGTCAATTCCATCGTTGGACCGAATGTGACCATCGGTGAAAACGCGCGGGTTTCTCAATCCATTCTCAGCAATTCCATCATCGGAGATTTTGCAAATTTGCACCGCGTCATCCTCAGCGCTTCCATCATCGGCAGCGATACGTCCATCACCGGCTTTCAGCAATCGCTCAACATCGGTGACAACACCGAGATTGATTTCAGCGGAGATAAAACCCGCAACGGATAACGCATGAACAACCGCGTCACGCAACTTTTCGGAATTGAATTCCCGATTATCCAGGCGGGCATGATTTGGTGTTCGGGATGGGAATTAGCCGCTGCGGTCAGCAAGGCGGGCGGGCTGGGCATCATCGGCTCCGGCTCCATGTATCCCGACATCTTACGCGACCATCTCCGCAAATGCAAAGCCGCTACCGGCAAACCGTTTGCCGTCAATGTGCCGCTGATGTACCCCGCCATTGGCGACCACCTGCAAATCATCATGGACGAAGGCGTGAAAATCGTGTTCACTTCCGCGGGCAATCCATCCGTTTGGACAAAGACGTTGAAAGAAAAAGGTATCATGGTCGTGCATGTGGTGTCAAGTGTGAAGTTTGCGAAAAAAAGTGAAGAGGCGGGCGTGGATGCCGTGGTTGCGGAAGGCTTCGAGGCGGGCGGACATAACGGGCGCGAGGAAACCACCACGATGGTTTTAATCCCGATGGTGCGCGATGCCGTAAAAATTCCGCTGATTGCGGCAGGCGGTATCGCTACAGGACGCGCGATGCTTGCGGCATTCGCGCTGGGAGCCGAAGGCGTTCAAATCGGTTCGCGTTTTGCCGCCAGCGAGGAATCATCCGCGCACGCGCATTTCAAAAATAAAATTGTGGAAGCCAAAGAAGGCGACACGTTGCTGACGATGAAACAACTGATGCCTGTGAGGCTGATAAAAAATAAATTTTTTCATGAAGTGCATGAAGCCGAACAGCGTGGCGCTTCGCGCGAAGAATTAGCGCAACTCTTAGGCAGGGCGCGCGCAAAAAAAGGCATGTTCGAAGGCGACCTCGATGAGGGTGAATTGGAAATCGGGCAGGTAGCCGCGATGATTGATGATGTGAAACCGGCAGGTGAAATATTGAAAGACATCTGGAAGGAGTTTCTCGAAGCGAAACAAAACATCGCAGCCTTGTAATTCAAGGGCAGTTCCAAAAATTACCTCAATCTCCTTCTCCTTTGGAGAAGGCAAGGGATGAGGCAATCAAAAAGAGCGATTTTTAGAACTGCCCTCAATAAAAAAAGCCGGAACAATCACATTCCGGCTTTTTTATTTTTTAAAAACAATCCTTACTTCACCGCTTCAAACCTTTTGCCAACTTCCTCCCAGTTTATCACGTTCCAAAATGCGGAAACATAGTCGGGGCGTCTGTTTTGATATTTCAGATAGTAGGCATGTTCCCAAACATCCAATCCAAGAATGGGAGTGCATTTCACCGGAGCGATGTCCATCAGCGGGTTGTCCTGAGTCGGTGTGGCGGTAATGAGGAGTTCCCCGTCTTTCACGCCTAACCATGCCCAGCCGGAGCCGAACACCGTTTTGGCGGCAGTTGAAAACTCGCCTTGAAAACTGTCAAACGCACCGAATTTTTTCTTGATGGCATCCGCCAGTTTGCCTTTCGGTTCGCCACCGCCTTTGGGCGACATCACTTCCCAAAAAAGATTGTGGTTGAAGTAGCCGCCACCGTTATTGCGCACAGCGGGTTTGTTGATGGTGCCGATAGCGCCCAGAATTTCTTCAATGGATTTGCCCGCCCACTCCGTGCCTTCGAGGGCGGCATTCAGATTGTCGGTGTAAGCATTGTGGTGTTTGGTATGGTGAATCTCCATGGTGCGCGCGTCAATGTGCGGCTCCAGCGCGTCATACGCATAGTTGAGTTTTGGTAATGTGAAAGCCATAATAAAAAGTTTAAAAGATTAAAAAATAAGGACAGCTAAGTTACAATCTTCTGCTTTAGGAATAAAAAAATGAAGGATTTTGATTTTCTTAAAGTGGAAAAAACGATTGCGAGAATGAGTGGCGCTTGCTTCGTACGACTATGCCTTGCTTTGATTCGTAGCGTTGCACGATTGAAGTTTCTACCTACGGGCAAGAAAAAAAAATTCAAAACAAATCTTCTGTGTTTTTTGAATTGCCGGATTTGTGAATATTTTGAAGAAAATAAAACAACACATCCTACAATTTTTCTCCTTGCAGGAATATGTAATTTTGGATTTTTAAAGAATGCTAATGACACGAACTGATTCCGAATAATTATATCATAACAAATCAGCGTTCTATCTCACATCTAGAATCAACAACTCTCATTCATGCATCTGCATTACCATCTCTCCTACTCGCACCCCCACCGGCATTTATTAGACATCCGCTTTACCATTGAAAATATTAACTCAAGCGAAATTCATGTACAACTTCCCGCCTGGCGACCCGGGCGGTATGAGTTGGGCAACTTCGTGCAGTACATCAAAAGCTTTCAACCAAAAGATGAGTCGGGTAATCTTTTACGCTTTGAAAAAGTGACAAAAGATTTGTGGAAGATTTTTACCAACGGCTCCGATCCCGTGCAGATTGATTACAGCTATTACGCCAATGAGATAACTGCCGGTTCCACGTATTTGGATGAGCGGCAACTGTACGTGAATAGCGTGAACTGTTTGCTGTACGTGCCGGAACGCATCAACGAGCCGTGTTCATTGAATTTGCAACTGCCGGAAAACTATGAAGTGGCAACCGGTTTGAAAAAAGATTTCGCGCATCATTTTTCCGCGATGGATTATCACGAGTTGGTGGATTGTCCTTTGATTGCAAGTCCTTCGCTTCAGAAAAATGCTTATGTTTCCAACGGAGTGAATTTTACGATTTGGTTTCAGGGCGAGGTAAAGCCGGATTGGGAGAAGGTGTTGAGCGATTTCAAAAAATTCACGGACGCCCAGTTTCAACTATTCGGTAGCTTTCCGTTCACTGAATATCATTTTCTGTTTCAGATTTTGCCGGAACGTTTTTATCACGGAGTGGAACATACGAATTCAACCGTGATTGCGCTCGGTCCCGGCTGCAATTTGTTCAGCGGAAAAAGTTATGAAGATTTGTTGGGAGTGAGTTCGCATGAACTGTTTCACGCGTGGAATGTGAAAACCATCCGCCCGGTGGAAATGCAGCCTTACGATTACAGCCGCGAGAATTATTCGCGACTCGGTTATGTTGCGGAAGGCGTCACGACTTACTATGGCGACCTCATGCTACTGCGGGCAGGTGTGTTCAGCGAAGCGCAATATTGGAACACGTTTAACGAACTGTTAGAGCGGCATTTCAATAATCCCGGCAGGTTCAATCTATCAGTGGCGGACTCATCTTTTGATACGTGGATAGATGGCTATAAGCAGGGTGTTCCCGGCAGGAAAACTTCCATTTACACTGAAGGCGCATTGTGCGCGTTCATGCTCGATGTATTAATCCGGCAGCATACCGGCAATGATTTTTCATTGGATGACGTGATGCGTGAGTTATTTCATGCATTCGGAAAAAGGCAAAAAGGGTTTTCCGAAAATGATTATAAATCGCTCGCTGAAAAAATCGCGGGAAAATCATTCGCTGATTTCTTTGAAAAATATATTTGGGGCACGGCTTCTTACGAAGAGCAACTAACAGCTTGCCTTCATTATCTTGGTTATGATTTGAAAAAAGAAAAATCTAAAGCGCACTTTGAAAATGCTTTGGGTTTTAAAATTCAAATAACCGGAGAAAAAACTTTAGTTGCTGCTGTTTACTCAGGTTCGCCTGCCGATGCCGCAGGACTTTCGCTACAGGATGAAATCATTGCCGTGAATGGTGTCCGCATTGACAACAATCTGAACGAATGGTGCAGTTATTTTTCTTCCGAAAAAAATCTGCGTTTCACGATTTCATCCGTCAAGCAGCTGAAAGAAATAACATTAATTCCGGACGGAAAGGATTATTGTTTGAAATTTTCTGTGGTAAAAAAAACAAATACTTCCCGTGAAGATGAAGAAAAATTTTCAAATTGGAATTGGGGAAAGAAAGGGGTGGTGGCGAGGGAGTAAATTAACTTTGAATTGGCGTTATTACATTGCCAGAGAAAGACCTTACAGGTTTTCAAAAACCTGTAAGGTCTCAGCCGACAAAGGTTTTACAATATTTAAAAACAAAAAACTATGCCCACCTACAAACTGCTTTCCTGGAATGTCAACGGCTTACGGGCTGTGATGAAAAAGGGATTTATGGATTGGTTTCAGGCGCAGAATGCCGACATCGTTTGCCTGCAGGAAACCAAGTTGCAGCAAGAACAAATTCCTGCGGAGCTCGTGCATCCGGACGGCTATCATGCGTATTTCGACTTTGCTCTTAAAAAAGGATACAGCGGAGTGGCGCTGTTCACCAAACGCGACCCGCTGAACGTGGCAAAATCCATCGGTGAAAAATTTAATGGGGAAGGAAGGGTATTGATTGCCGAATATCCGGAATTTACAATTTACGGAGTTTATTTTCCCAATGGACAAATGTCAGAAGAGCGGCTGCAATACAAGCTCGGATTCTATGATGCTTTTTTGGAACATGCAGAAAACCATCGCAAGCAGGGAAAAAAAATCGTAATCACAGGGGATATCAATACCGCCCACAAGCCGATTGACTTAGCCCGACCGAAACCCAACGAAACCAACTCCGGTTTTTTGCCGATTGAAAGAGCGTGGATGGATAAACTTGTTGATCTTGGTTATGTTGACACATTCCGCATGTTCAACCAAAGCGAAGGGCAGTATTCCTACTGGGACCAGCGCTTCAGCGCCCGCCTGCGCAACGTGGGCTGGCGCATTGATTATTTTTTCGTGAGCGAAGAACTGAAGCCGAATGTGAAAGACGCTTTCATCCGGCAAGAGGTGATGGGTTCAGACCATTGCCCGGTGGGGTTGATATTGGAGTTTTAATTTGTGTCGGAACACGGATAACAATAATTTATCCAGAAAAATTTAGATTGAAATTATCAGTGAAAATCATTACCATCATCATCAATCAGCGTTCCATTTTAACTCCCATTAGTTTTCATCCGCTTAAATTTGTCGCTTAAAATCACATAATGAAAAAACTGGTCTTATTACGCCACGGAGAAAGTGTCTGGAACAAGGAAAACCGTTTCACCGGATGGAAAGATGTCGGGCTGACGGAAAAAGGAGTAGAAGAAGCAAAAAAAGCCGGACAGCTTTTAAAACAGGAAGGATTTCAATTTGATGTCGCTTACACTTCCGTCTTGAAACGCGCCATCAAAACCCTGTGGCTCTCGCTTGAAGAAATGGATTTAATGTGGCTGCCGGTGCAAAATTCATGGAGGCTGAATGAACGCCACTATGGCGCGTTGCAAGGGT
The DNA here is from genome assembly GCA_041748615.1 of Chitinophagales bacterium. Taxonomy (GTDB): domain Bacteria; phylum Bacteroidota; class Bacteroidia; order Chitinophagales; family CAIOSU01; genus JBGTCY01. Next base: position 400 of record JBGTCY010000234.1, on the reverse strand, counting down.
TGAACAAAGCCGAAACTGCCGCCAAATATGGCGATGAGCAGGTGCTGGTTTGGCGCAGAAGCTACGACACGCCACCGCCCGCACTCGAAAAAACTGATGAGCGCTATCCCGGCAACGACAGACGCTACAGCGATTTATCCGTAAATGAAATTCCGCTGACTGAATGTTTGAAAGACACTGTTGAGCGTTTTTTGCCATATTGGAAAAATACGATTCTGCCCGATGTGCAAAACGGCAAAAGCGTGTTAATCACTGCGCATGGCAACTCGCTCCGCGCTTTGGTGAAACATTTGGACAATATCAGTGATGATGAAATTGTCAGTTTGAACATCCCTACCGGCATCCCGCTGATTTACGAATTGGACGATAACTGCAATCCCCTCAAAAATTATTACTTAGG
>JBGTCY010000233.1:0-12863 GCA_041748615.1 Chitinophagales bacterium | reverse complement strand
CAAGGCATTGGAAGAACGTGTTGCGCGAGATAAGTTTTTAAATACGGATGAGTTAAACGGAATCCTTCAGGAAGAGGTTATTAAAATTCTGGTGGAAGGAAATGTCAAAGATTTAACAAATTTCAGCGAAGCAATCACCACAAAACCTTATGTAATTATGGTGGTTGGCGTGAATGGTGTGGGCAAAACAACAACCATCGGGAAATTGGCGTGGCAGTTTAAAAATGCCGGAAAAAATGTGATGCTGGGCGCTGCCGATACGTTCAGGGCGGCAGCGGTGGACCAGTTGACTATCTGGTCGGAAAGAATCGGAGTGCAGCTCATCAAAAAACAGGAAAATGCAGACCCGGCTTCAGTCGCGTATGACACGTTGGAGTCCGGCATCGCTAAAGGGATGGACGTGGTGATTATTGACACTGCGGGTCGTCTGCACAACAAGAAACATCTGATGGACGAACTCAGTAAAGTGAGGCGCGTGATGCAGAAGTTAATTCCGGAAGCGCCTCATGAAATTCTGTTAGTGCTGGACGGTTCTACCGGTCAAAATGCCATTGAACAAGCAAAACAATTTACTGCGGCAACCGATGTGAACGCCCTGTGTATCACTAAGTTGGATGGTACGGCAAAGGGTGGGGTGGTACTGGGAATAGTTGACCAGTTTAAAATACCGGTAAAATACATCGGCATCGGTGAAAAAAAAGAAGACCTGCAACTGTTTAACCGGATGGAATTCGTGGATTCTTTGTTCAAAGGAAAATAACAGCCTTCCATTTTCGAAAGACCTTAAAATAGCGCTTGAAAACCAAAACCCGTTCATATAAAGTCAATATCATCACACTTGGATGTTCCAAAAACATGGTGGACTCTGAAGTGTTGCTGGGTCAACTGAAAGGCAATCAAATTGAGGCGCGTCACCTTGAAGTTGAGGGTGCGGGTGACACTTCCGCGAATGTAGTCGTGATTAATACCTGCGGATTCATTGAACGGGCAAAGGAAGAATCCATCAACACGATTTTACAGTATGTGGATGCCAAACAGGCGGGTGAAGTGGAAAAAGTGTTTGTGACCGGCTGTCTTTCTCACCGCTATAAGAACGAACTCAATGAATCCATCCGGGGCGTTGACGGTTGGTTTGGCACCATGGAATTGCCGGGCTTGCTGCACCGTCTGGGAGCGGATTACAAACATGAACTCATTGGCGAACGGGTACTCAGTACGCCTGAACATTATGCGTATCTCAAAATATCCGAAGGCTGTAACCGCACTTGTTCATTTTGTGCCATTCCACTGATGCGGGGAAAACACGTTTCAAAACCGGTTGAGGAGATTCTGAAAGAAGCCCGTCACATTGCCGCGCAGGGCGTGAAGGAAATCATGCTGATTGCGCAGGAACTGACTTATTATGGTCTTGACCTTTACAAAAAAAGGATATTACCCGAACTGCTATTAAAACTTTCGGAAGTGGAGGGCATCGAGTGGATTCGCCTGCACTATGCGTACCCCAATAAATTTCCGCTGGAGATTTTGGACGCGATGAATGCCAGTCAGAAAGTTTGTAACTATCTCGATATTCCGCTGCAACACATCAGCAACCCGGTTTTGAGCAGGATGAAAAGACAAATCACGCAGGAAGAAACCATCGAATTAGTACATCAAATCCGGGAGAAAGTGCCGGGTATCGCTCTCAGAACGACCATGCTCGTAGGATTTCCGGGGGAAACTAAAAAGGATTTTCAGGAGCTAATGCGGTTTGTTGAAACGACAAGATTCGACAGGCTGGGGGTGTTCACTTACTCGCACGAAGAAGGAACTTCCGCTTATGACATGCCCGATGATGTTCCGGCAAACACCAAAAAACGGAGGCTCGAAGAACTGATGGCTTTGCAGGAAGGAATTTCTTTGGAACTCAATCAAACGAAGGTGGGTAAAACATTCAAAACGCTTTTCGACCGGAAGGAAGGAGCGTATTTCATCGGAAGAACCGAATTTGATTCACCGGAGGTGGATAATGAAGTGCTGGTGGATGCTTCCACTCAGTATGTCAGAATCGGTGATTTTGCCAATATCAAAATCTCCCGTGCGGATGAATTCGATTTGTGGGGAGAAGTGGTGGGTGTAGGACAAAGTGCACTTGCGTAGTAAATCATGCGTGGGCAATCGCTCCCCTTCGACTCCGCTCAGGGTGACCACCCAAAAAAGTGGTGCAATTTGTTTTGCACCTTAAATTTTTGTGTGAAAATATTTGAGTCTATTCAGAAAAGTATTTTATGCCACGAAGACACGATGGCACAAAGAAAACACAAAGTTCAGGTTTGGTGGTAATCAATTCTTTGTGAAACTTTGTGATTTTGAGTCTTAGTGGCAATTTAATTTTTTTAGCCTTTTCAGAGTGGACTCAATCATTTAAACTTTTTCATTGATGACTGTCAGCCCGCTCAATTATACTTCCCTTCCTTTTTTGTCACCGCTCATCCGTGATTATCTCTCAGGCGCGGAAAAATTAAAACCGTTTTATCAATATCCTTTTGATTTTAACGCTTTTGAAAAAATCATACAAGACAAAACTTTTTCAAAAGAAAACAGAACTGTCCTTTCCCAAACGCTGAAACAAGCCTGTCAAAAAATTCAACTGCATCCGGCTGCCGCAAAAAATATCGAATTACTGAGCAGTGAGAATACTTTCACTGTCACAACCGCTCATCAGCCGATACTTTTCACGGGTCCCCTTTATTTTATTTATAAAATCATCAGCACGATTCATACCGCCAGTCAGCTTGCTGAAGCCTTTCCGGAAAAACATTTTGTACCTGTCTATTTCATGGGCGCTGAAGACCATGATTTCGAAGAAATCAATCACACGTATTTTTTTGGAAAAAAATTAGAGTGGCAGGAAAATCAAAGGGGTGCTTGCGGCAGACTTCCTTTGAATCATGTGCAGCCGCTTTTAGAAGAAGCGGAAACCTTACTTGCTGGTAAACAATTTTCCAATGAAGCAATCAGTTTGTTGAAAGATGCTTTCACGCAACAAACAACGCTGGCGGATGCGACTCTGCACTTGGTAAATAATCTGTTTGGCGCGCACGGTTTGGTCGTGTTGAACCCGGATAATCAATCTTTTAAAAAACTATTCGCCCCGGTCATAGAAGAGGAATTAATCAACCCGCAGAGTCAAAAATTATCGGAATCAACCGGGCGATTATTGCAGCAAGCCGGATATGACACGCAGGCGCATCCCCGTGAAATCAATTTGTTTTACTTGAGTGAAGGAAGCCGCGAACGCATTGTTTTCAATGAGCAGCAGGAAAAGTTTGAAGTACTCAATACTTCCTTTTCATTCACCAAAGATGAAATCATCCGTGAAGTCCGTGAATTTCCAGAAAGATTCAGTCCGAATGTGATGCTGCGCCCCCTTTACCAGGAAACCATTTTGCCCAATCTCGCTTACGTGGGTGGCGCGGGGGAGCTTTCATACTGGCTGCAGCAAAAATCCATTTTCGAACATTACCGCGTGAATTTTCCGATGTTAATCCTGCGCAACTCCGCGATGCTGATTGACGCAAACACCCGCAAAAAACTCAATAAACTCAACCTTTCACTGAATGAATTGTTTGAGGATGAAGAAACGATGGTGAAAAAATTTGTAAATAAAAATTCGGAAAACACTCTTGATTTGACAGCCGAAAAACAAACGATTGAAAACAGCCTGAATGAAGCCTTGAAAAAAGCGCTCACCATTGACCCGACACTGCAAGGCGCGGTAGAGGCGCAAAAAGCCGCACTGCTGAACGGGCTGGAAGGTTTGGAGAAAAAAATCATGCGGGCGGAAAAAAGAAATTTTGAAACCGCGCTCAATCAGTTGAAAAACGTGAAATCAAAACTTTTCCCCAATCAAAATCTCCAGGAGAGAGTCGAAAACTTTTTCCCATTTTACGCGCAAGACGGAGATGAATTAATCAATCTGATGAAAAAAGAATTCAATCCGTTTCGGAAAGAATTTTTGGTGATGATTGATGAGGGATAGAAAATATTTTTTCTCAAGTTTGTCCTTCCAAAATATATCTTAAATGCCTGCAATTTACTCCCCTGAACAAACCCGGAACTTAGCTGCACAGACATTTGCCTATCTCCTTGTTGATGTGCAGGACCATGTTCTGACGATTACTTTGAATCGCCCGGAAAAGAAAAACGCCATGAATCCGGTGATGATGAACGAGATTGTCTATGCGCTCAACCACGCCCATCATCACAATGAAATTTGGGCGGTTGTCCTCCGGGCGAATGGCGATATCTTCTGCGCGGGCGCTGACTTGAAAGCCTTTGCCGGTCAATCCGAGGGTAAACAGTCATCCATTCCGGAGCCACCCGGTCAAGTCGCTTTAGGTGATGCGTTTGTTCATTTGCATAAGCCGTGTATCGCGCGGGTGCATGGCAATGTTTTGGCAGGCGCGCATCTCTTGGTCTGCGGCTGCACGCATGTGATTGCGTCAAAGAATGTGCAATTCAGCTTGCCCGAAGTGAAGCGCGGCATTTGGCCCATGCAGGTGATGGCGAGTCTCGCGCCCTTGATGTCCGCGCGTCAACTGTTAGACTATTGCATGAGAGCGAAATCTTTGTCGGCACAGGAAGCGCTTGAATACGGACTTGCCACTCAGGTTGTCGAACTCAGTGAATTAGATGACACGGTCAATGCATTGGTCGCTGAAATAAAAACACTTTCACCGTCAGCCATCCGCCTCGGATTAAAAGCGTGGGATGAATTGAAAAATGTGGAATCCGCGAAACAACATCAATTTTTACTCGGCATGTTACAGCAAGTGCTGCAAACCGAAGATGCTGCCGAAGGCTTACAGGCGTTTATGGAAAAGCGTCAGCCGGTTTGGAAGGGGAAGTGAGAAATTTATTTACCGCATCATTCCCATAAGGTCTCCTATCGTTTGCCTGAGCGCTTTACGCGCAACGATTTTGTCAATAAAACCATGTTCAAGCAGAAACTCGCTGCGCTGAAAACCTTCCGGCAAATCGCGTTTTATGGTTTCTTTAATCACGCGGGGACCGGCAAACCCGATGAGTGCATCCGGCTCGGCAAGGATGATGTCGCCCAACATGGCGAATGAAGCCGTTACGCCTCCCGTAGTGGGGTCGGTCAGCAGAGAAATAAAAGGCAGTTTTGCCGCTGATAATTGAGTGAGTTTTGCGGTAGTTTTCGCCATCTGCATCAGTGAAAACGCGCCTTCCATCATGCGCGCGCCTCCCGATTTGCTGATAATCAGCAGCGAATGTTTTTTCTTAATACAAAAATCCACCGAACGCGCAATTTTTTCGCCAACTACAGAGCCCATGCTACCGCCAATAAAATCAAAATCCATACACGCCACCACTACATTTTTTCCGTCAATCTTTCCATGAGCCACCCGCATGGCATCATCCAATCCGCTCTTTTTCCGGCTTTCCTCAATCCGCTCGGGATAAGTTTTCATATCCTGAAAAGTCAGCATGTCCACCGGTTGCAGCCCGCCAGACAACTCTTTGCATTTACCGTCATCAAACAAAATACTGAAATACTCATGCGACCCGATACGCGCATGATGGCTGCAATGTCTGCATACATACAAATTTTCGCGCAACTCTTTCAGCGTCAATGCCGCCTTGCACCCCGGACACTTGTACCAAATGCCTTCCGGAATTTCCTTCTTTTCCTGCGTGGAAGTTGTAATCCCTTCTTTGTCCCGGATAAACCAGCCTACTTTAATATTTTCCAAAATCGAGTTTGTTAGTCAAAAAAAAATGATTGAAAAATCAAAACGCCTTTAAAATTAAAGTTAAATCAACTTTCCCCCATTATCGCCTGATTATTTCGTGAAAAAAAATTCAGTGGCGCTTGCATTGTACGACTATGTCTTTCTTTGACTCGCAGCGTCCCGCGATTGAAGTTCATTACCTTCGCGGGAGAAGGGCAGAGTTTAAAGTTTAATATTTAAAGTTTTTCTAAATCCTAAAATCTTAAATCTAATTTTCCTTAAATGTATTCCAGATATTCATCATCCACCCCGCTCCATTTCAGCGACATCAAATCGCGCACGTAGTTTTGATAGACTTTCCACGGATGTTTGGAGCCTTGTTTGGGCAGCACATCAGCCGCGCGCAACACGTAGCCAGCATTGAAATCGAGCAGCGGCTCGGAAGGCATGGAGGGGTCGAAGCGGGGCGTGCAAACGGTGTATTGATGTTTGTCCATATAGTTGAGCACCTTGGTCACGAACTGACAACTCAAATCGCATTTCAATGTCCAGGATGCGTTGGTGTATCCAACCGTGATGGCGAAGTTGGGCACATCGCTGAACATCACTCCGCGATAGGCATGAGTTTTAGAAGTATCACCTAACTCACCATTGATGTGGATGGTCATACCGCCCATGAGCTGCACATTCAGTCCGGTAGCGGTGACAATGATATCGGCTTCAAGTTCTTTGCCTGATTTCAACAGGATGCCTTTTTCATTGAAGCGTTCGATATGGTCGGTTACGATTTCCGCTTTCCCTTCTTTAATGGAATTGAACAAATCCGAATCGGGCACCAAGCAGAGGCGTTGGTCCCATGGGTTGTATGGCGGGTTGAAATGTTTGAGGTCAAAGTTTTTGCCCAACTCCCCCTTCACTCTTTTCTGAATCAGTTTTTTGATGGCATTGGGCCACTTGCGTGCGGCTTTGTAAAAGCCTAAAGCAATCAAAATATTTTTCCAGCGAATGAGTTGATAGGCGAGTTTCTCGGGTAATATTTTTCTGAGAAAAAGCGCCACTTTGTCTTTGCTGGGCATCGTGATGATATACGTGGGAGAGCGTTGCAGCATCGTTACTTTCGCTGCTTTTTTCGCGAGCTCCGGAACCAGTGTTACAGCGGTAGCGCCACTGCCGATGATAACTACTTTTTTATTTTCATAATCTATATCGCTCGTCCACTTTTGCGGGTGAATCATTTTCCCCTGAAAAGTTTCGCTGCCGGGAAAATTCGGTAAATAGCCGTTCTCGTAATTATAATACCCGCTGCACATCATCAGAAAACTACATTTCAATTTTTCATTCCGCACAAGTTCATTTGAAGCAATCGTAAGCGTCCATATTTTTTCTTCATCGCTCCATGAAGCGTCAATGACTTTATGATTGTATTGAATTTTTTTGTCAATGCCGAACTTCTTCGCTGTGTCTTTAATGTATTGAAGAATAGCCGGACCATCGGCAATGGATTTCGGATTTTTCCAGGGACTAAAGGGAAAGCCGAGCGTGTACATATCCGAATCAGAGCGAATGCCCGGATACTGAAACAAATCCCACGTACCACCCATCGAAGAGCGCCCTTCGAGAATGGCGAAAGTTTTGTTCGGACACTTGTCCTGCAAATGATAGGCAGCGCCAATGCCCGAGAGACCGGCACCGACTACGATGACGTCAAAAAATGTATTTTTATTAATATTACCAGTATCTTTTTTTTCTTCCATCTGTAATAGTTCTTTATTTTGAGTGATGAAACAAATATAGTTAATGCACAACCGCAATTTTTTTGACGTGCTTCAAAAGATTATGAAGCTCATTCGTTTAATTTCGTGAAGACAAAATGAAAAAAGTTCACCTGCGCATCCTGCTGTTAGTCATCGTCACTATTGCACTGATGGTGATTGCCAAGTTAATTTTTGGTGACACGCTGACTTACCACAATCTTCAAGGCATGTTGCATGATGCCGGTATCTGGGGCGTGGGTATTTTTCTTGCGGTGTGCATGGTCAGTTCGCTGCTGCATATTCCCGCGTTTGTGTTATTGTGTATCTGCTTCCTGATTTACAGCGGATGGATGGGTGTATTGGTCGGCATAGCTGCCGCCTTTGTCATTTTTACCACGCATTTCTTTTTCGCCCGGTTGATTGGCGGCAACGCGCTTGCAAATGTAAAGCATCCTTACCTCATCAAAAAATTGAACAGCCTTGACCATCAGCCTGTGAAATCCATCATGTTGCTGAGGTTGGTTTTTTTCATGGCGCCCATCCTGAATTTTACTTTGGGATTATCTTCTATCCGCTTTAGTGATTTTATCATCGGCTCGCTGCTCGGCATTTCCATTCATTTCACCGTCATTTTTTTGTTGGTGAATTTTTCAAGAGAGATGGTGATGAATTGGCTGGGGTGAATAGTTTTGGCCAAATACCGCAGCTAATGATTACAAAAAAATAATTGGCTGAAGTTCATTGCCGTCCGCTTCAGCGGACGGATAAAATGATCAGAAGCGCAGAGGCTTTAGCCAAAATCGAAAGGCAAATCTTTTGGCTAAAGCCAAATGAAATTATTCTCTTTCACCGACCGCTGAAGCGGGACGGCAATGAAAACAATGATTTATGGTACATTAGTTTTCATTGCTTCTTTCAAGATGAATTCAATACATTCGCAACATTCTTTTTTACAAATGATTAAGACCTATACATTTTATCTTTTTGTGGTTACCGGATTTTTTCTGTTAACCGGATTTTACATTCCGCTGGTAATTCCCGATGAGAGCAATTACACCACTTATCAAAAATCGCCATTCAAAAGATTAGACAGGCTATCCGTCAACAAATGGTGGAAGCGGAAAGAAAGTAAAATCATTCAAATGAAAGTACCCCGCAGCGAAGTCATCGCTTTCGGGATTTATACGGTGTCCGACAACATCCTGAAACTATCCGCGCAGTTGTTTCCGCTTTATCCGCATGAAAGCAAAATCGTCAGATTAGAATTATTCATAAATGATGAATGGACAGAAGTGCAGCAGCAATCTGTAAATGAAATCGGATGGTCAGCGCTTTTCAGGATTGAAAACTGGAACGCTGAAATTGATGTGGACTATCGCCTGCGACATGGCGACAGCGCTGTGTTTCAGGGACTGATTCGCAAGGAGCCTCATGGCAAAGAAGAAATCGTGATAGCCGCACTTTCCTGCAACAGCAAAAAAGACAGGGGCGACCGCGAGAGCATCGTAAAAAATATACTTTATCAAAATCCGGATATGATTTTCTTTGCCGGTGACCAGTCGTATGACCATCGCGAACACACAGCCGCCTGGCTGAAGTTCGGCATGCAGTTCAGAGAGACTTTTCGGGAGCGGCCGTGCATCTCGATTCCCGATGACCATGATGTAGGCATGTATAATCTGTGGGGCGAAAATGGAAAAAAGGGCAAAGGGCTTTTCGCATTCAGTGGCGGATATCGTTTTCATCCTGAATATGTCAGAATGGTGGAGCGTTGCCAGACGGCTCACCTGCCTGACCCTTACGACCCGGCACCGGTGCAACAGGGAATCGGGGTGTATTATACGCAGCTGCTCTGGGGCGGCATTGATTATGCCATCATCGAAGACCGGAAATTCAAATCAGGACCGAAAGGCAAAGTGAAGGGGCGCTTCATCCGCGCGGACCATCTGAGCAGAAAAGTGAAAGACCCCTTGGAGGTGGATTTACCGGGTTTGGAGTTGTTGGGAAAAAGACAATTGGATTTTTTGGATGCCTGGTCTAAAGATACAATGGACAATTCCATTAAAGTGGTGTTGTCGCAGTCGCCTTTTTTCAGCGGACCGCATTTACATGGAAAAAAGAAAACAAGGATTAATTCCGATTTTGATTCGAACGGCTGGCCTCAATTGGGAAGGAACGCAGCTTTGCAACTCATAAAAAATGCCAATGCCATTCACATTGCCGGTGACCAGCACATCGCCTTCGTGGTTGAGCAAGGGATTGATACTGCTTACACCGGAGTGATTGAATTCACCGTTCCGGCTATCGTGAATTCCATTTACTCACGGTGGTGGCTACCAGAAAATGCCGAACAGGCTAATGTTGCGGAACATCAACTTCCATGGGCAGGAAAATATCAGGATGGATTTGGCAACCGGTTCACCATGCATGCCTATGCCAATCCGGACAGTCAAGATAACGGTGCCGGTTATGGCATCATCCGTTTCAATAAAAAAAATAAACAAGTCACATTCGAATGCTGGTCCCGATTCACTGATGTCAGCAGGCGTGATGCTCAACAGTTTAAAGGCTGGCCAATAATTTTTAATTTAAAATGAATAACGAATCAATACCGCTTCTGAACCTCGATTATTAAAACATGACTGACTATCCATCACCCGTTTACCCAATCATCAGAGTTCCGTCAGGAACGACCATTTAGTTGTCATAAAACTTAGGTGCGTTCAAATTCCTCAATATCTAATATCTAATATCTGCTAATGAAGGTTTAAAATTTTGGATGTTATTATGACAACTTCACTTATCTTAATTCAATGTTGCGTATTCATTTACCAGATTTTCTTCTTTCCATTCCTCCCACATTTGCGGAACCAGCGCAGTGTCGAATTCCAGCGGCAGGTTAAGGGAAAGCTGAATGGTTTCAGAACCATATTCCCGTTTACCTTTTATTGCTGCCGGCACCCAGCCCCGCTTTAAAAAAAACAGGAACGGGGCATAATCGGCATAATGCAGGGTGATGGTGTAATTCTTTGCAGTGTACTTTTTCATTTTTTGAGGGTTTGATTGTTTAGTCTCTGATACGGAGGCGGAATGAAAAGGTCACCGTTTTTCGGTGAATGACGGAAAAAGTATCCTGAATGGAGAAAATAAGGGGATAAAAAAATCCGATTTGAATAATACCTTTGTGTCATGCCTGTTCAGATTGCCATAGAAAAAGAACACAGCTCCAGGCGAATTCTTTTCGGATACTATGCCGCATTTACCTTATTGCTCATTTCTTTTCTGTTCACTTTTTATACCAACAGCAAACTCAACTCACACGCAAAAGGCGTTGAACAAACGAATATTACGGTTCGTCTGCTTCAAGGTCTTTTTGCAGAGGTGAGGAATGCTGAATCCGCATTTCAGGGATTTTTGATAATACAGGACAATGATTTTCTTAAACCTTACCATGGCAGCCGTTTCGTAGTTGATTCAATCATGAGTGAATTGTACAGTTTGATAGGAGCCGGACATCTTCAACGCTCGCGGCTTGACACAATATCCGGGTTATTGGTTGAACGGTATGACGCTTTTGATGCAGGGTTACGTTCTTTTTACAATTTTGAAGCAAGCGATTCGATTGTCAAAAATATCCGCAAAGGCAATGAAATTACAGGACTTCTGCGCGAACAGATTACCGCGCTCATAATGACTGAAAAAACTTTACTCCGAGAACGTTCCGTTAAATTGAATATGTATTCCAAATCTGTTTTACCGGTTAATCTCTTCACATTTGCCCTGGCTATATTGCTTGCATTTTATGCCCTGATTACCTTTCAGCGGGAAAAAGAAAAAGCGGTGGTTGCTAACCGGGCGCGCATAGAAAAGGAAAACCAATTAAAACAAAAAGTGGAGGAATTGGGAAAAGCCAATGAGGAATTGGTTCGACTCAGGCGGATGGAAAAATTCACGGCAACGGGCAGGATGGCGCGCATCATCGCGCACGAGGTACGCAACCCGCTAAGTAATATACAGCTTGCCATTCATCAGCTTAAAGATGAGCTTATTACCAACGATTCCAATGCTGCATTTCTGGCTGATATCATCAATCGCAGTTGCGAAAAGATTAATCAATTAGTAACCGAGTTGCTGAATGCCACCCGAATTCAGGAAATGCAATTTTCACCCGCATCGGTAAACACCTTGCTGGACGAATCGCTATCAGCGGCTGCCGACAGGGTACAGCTTCAACATATAAAAGTCATCAGGGATTACGCTCCCGGCACCGGTCAGATAAATGCAGATAAGGAAAAACTGAAAATTGCTTTCCTCAATATCATCGTCAACGCGATAGAAGCCATGACTACAGACGAGGGCGTTTTAATGTTGAAAACGGAAAGCAAAAACGGAAAATGCGTTGTAACAATTTCCGATAACGGGGCGGGCATTGATAATGAATCGCTTTCGCAATTATTTGAGCCTTATTTTTCAAAAAAACCGGGCGGGAGCGGGCTGGGGCTTGCTAACACCCAGGCTATTATCTTAACTCACAAAGGAAATATCGAAGTGGAAAGCCAGCCCGGAAAAGGCACTACATTTATTATTTCGCTCGATTGGGCGGATGATAAATTTTAAAACTCCTGACATTCGCTGGAATAAATAGGTCATTCGATTGCCTTACAACTGTATGACAGCAAAGCTTTTGACTTCGAATATCAATTGGTACTTTTCTTGATAAAACTCTGACAAAGCATTATAATTATGAAAACCGGCAATAATTGGCAGCAGTTCGTTTCCGCAGGGTTGATGATAACCGCCATGCTGATAACTACCATTGCCGTTGCTACTTTGAATACTGAAAAAGAAATAAAAACTGAGCGTTGGCAAATTGAAAATGCTCCCGCTAATTCGTTCAAGGTCGTGAAAGCCACGCTTCAGGCGGTTCCAAGCGAATATACAGGACAGTGTCCGGCAGCGATAAAATTCAAAGCGAAAATTTCAACTGAAGGAGGTAAAGGTGTTGTCTTGTTTGAAATAAAGCGAAGTGATAATGTTCCCGCCCCATCCATAACCATTGATTTCGACAGACCGGGAAAAAAGGACACCACTTTCACCTGGCAGAGTCAGGAAAGTTTTTCAGGCTGGTTTCAACTGAAAGTAGCCCTACCAAATGAACTGCTTTCAAATAAAAGTGAAATTTCAGTTCTCTGCCAATGATTTTTTTATCTATAACAAAAAAGAAAAACTTTCCGAAATCTTTTCGAGTGAAATCCTTGATTATAAAAGATTTACTAAAATGAGATTTCGGAAAGTTGATTACCGATAGTATAAATTAAAACATTTCCAACATTAATAGTGTAGCATCAAAAAAAATCCGTCATCAGGATTT
>JBGTCY010000232.1:0-12880 GCA_041748615.1 Chitinophagales bacterium | reverse complement strand
AATGGGGTCACTGGCTTGTCCGAATATTCGATAGGGAGATTAACCATTTTGGTGATTGTTGTTACTGTTAAAAATTACCCATTCTATCCTACATTCAAGCAATTATCAATATTTTTCTAATCCTAATGCATAATCACGGTTAAAATGCAGGAGTCCTGATTTTTTCACAATGAAACAAGAAACTACATTTTTGCTTTCAGAAAAAAACGGTCTATTGGATTGAAATTATAAATCACAAAAAGCAAATCACAAATAAATTCCAATAACAAAAAAAGAAAACTTCAAACCCACTAAAGAAGTGTTGCAAAATAAGATACTCGATATGTACTTTCTGATAGCAGATATTAGGCTTTAGGTGTGAGATACCCCTCGAGGAAATTATTCTGGAAATACATGTTCCAGTGTGTCTACATTAGTTTGTATTTTTATATTTGTAGATTATTTGTTTTTTGTGAATTGTTTTTTGGGTGCTTTAAAAACCACAACTTGTTATAAAAATTTATTTTAAACGCCTATACGGGTTAATAGGTAGCGAAGAAGTTTTTGACAAATAGGATATCACTTCCCCTCAATCATCACCCTGCTGTTTAATACCTGAGTTCCGGAGGTAGCGCGGAGAAAATAAAATCCTGTCGGCAGCGATGTCGCAACAATGTTAATTTTTTCATTGTTTATTAAGTGCTGTGAGTTCCAAACAGATTGACCAACTGTATTATAAAGTTCAATGTCAACGAGTCCGGAAAAGGAAGCAGGAAACACAATTGAAAAGTTGCCCTGACTGGGATTGGGGTAAATTGAAAGTGTTACATCATGATTTACGAGCGGTTCAATGTCGGTAAAATAAAAGAAGTATGGAGCGGATGTATCGGACGGACAACCGTCAAGTGTCACAAACACGGTATAAGCGGCAGACTTGTTGGGTTTCACTTTTCGGCTGCCGACATTGAACGTCAGCCCGTCTCTGAACCAGCGGTAGCTGTTGCCTTCAACAGAACTCATCAGCGAATCGCCTTCAATGAGGAGGATTTCTGGAGTAGCGGGTGTTGGTTTCATGGTGACATTAAACGGATTCGAAGAGCGGCTGCAACCATTACTGCCGGTAACTACTAATATGTATGAGCCATGTTCTGTTGCATCATGGAAATTACCTTTTGCTCCATCAATGTCAGTGCCGTTGAGTTGCCATTGATAGGCGATTCCTGTGGTGCTTCCTGCATTCAAACGCACACTTTTTCCGTCACAAATCGTGGATGAACTCGTCACGGTAATCGTGGAATTTGGGAGCGACAAAACTTCCACTTTCACGGAGTCAATCGCTTTGCAACCGAATGAGTTAGAAACAGTGACGGTATAAGTTCTGGAGGAAGTAGGAGTGACGGTGTAAATTGAATCAGTTGCCCAGGTGTTCCAAACGTAACTTTCTCCGCCTGATACCCGCATCGTTAATGAACTGCCCGAGCAGATGGTTGTGTCATTACTGGCGACAGCGACCGGCAATGGATTTACTTCAATTGGTCTTGGTGGCGACATCCTGCTGCATCCGTTCAGCGTTACCAGCACGGCATAATTTCCTGAATCACTTGCAATGTATTGTTGCGCATTTGCTCCGGGAATGCTGTCAGAATGATTAAACCACTGATAACTAAGTCCGGCAGCCGAATTGGCGGTCATCGTGGCGGTTTGTCCCTGGCAGATACTGGATACACCGCCTGAAACTGAAATGAACGCGTTGGGAAGTAATCGCACGGTCACCGTTACATTTTTCACTGTTGAACAACTGCCGCCTGTGCTTACAGTGACCGAATAAGTTTTGGTAGTGAGCGGCACATCAATAATCGTATCAGTTGTTTGACCGCTGCTCCAGTTGTAGAAATCACCGCCCCATGCAGCAAGTGTAACGGTATCTCCCGCGCAAATGCTGGTGTCATTGCTGATGTAAGCTACTAAGACCGGATTGACCGTAACATTTACAGGGTTTGAAGTACGGCTGCACCCGTTGTTTGTAATCACAACCTGGTGAGAACCAGCGATGCCGGTAATCAGTCTTGAACTGTCAGCGCCAGGCAGCGGGATACTGTCCCGGAGCCATTGATAAAAATTATTAACGGCCTGGCTGGCATTCAGCGTTACGGTTTGACCCGTGCAAAGATTGGTGGAGCCGGATTGAGAAATAAAAGCGTTCGGCAGTGGAGTGACATTGACCGTCACAGAAGCGACATTGGTACAACTGAAACTATTTGTAACAGTAACACTATAGGTTAATGTACTGTTGGGTGAAACGGTATTAGTGGGAGTGTTTCTGCCGTTACTCCAATTGTAAGAAGTACCTCCTGAAGCTTCCAACGTCACGCTTTCACCCTGGCAAATCGTGGTGTCAGGACTCACAACTGCTACCGGTAAGGGATTCACTGTCACAGTATAAGTTGTGGAAATGGTTGAACAACCTAACGCGGAAATTCTCACTGAGTAACTTCCGGCAGAGTTGGTTGTAAATGAGGCATTGGTTTCGCCATTGATATCAATACCGTTGTTTCTCCATTGATATGCGTAAAGAGGGGAGGTGTTCGCATTGAAAGTAACGGATTGTCCCTGGCAAAGATTGAGTGTACCGGTAGTGGTGACATTCGCAGCAGGCGAAGGGATGACCGAAACGAACACTGAACCGGTCGCGCTGCAATTATTGGTGGTAGTCACTGTTACGCTGTATGTAGTATTTGTAGAAGGAGAAACCGTGAGGTTTTGAGAAGTAGGTCCCGTGCTCCACTTGTAAGTTGCGCCACCACCCGCAGTTAATGTAACAGGATTGCCGGAGCAAATAGTTGTGTCATTGCTTGTTGTAACTACAGGCAATGGATGCACATTCACCGTCACATTGTTTGACTTGCGGGGGCAACCGTTTTCGGTTACGACAACATGGTAACTTCCTGCTACCGTTGCGTCAAAGGTCGAATTGGTAGCTCCGTTCATCATTCCGTTATTTTGAAACCATTGGTAACTGTAGCCAGTCCCAGACGTAGCGGTAAGTGTAGCCGCCTGTCCGTTACAAACTGAAACAGAATTCACGGGAGTCACATTGGCGGTTGGTCGTGCAATCGTGGTGACGGTAACGCTTTCTGAAACCGTGCAGTTAAAACCGTTTGTCACAGTTACATTGTAAGTAGTGGTATTTGTTGGGAATACTGAAATGGTTTGATTGGTATTTCCGTTAGACCAGGTGTAAGCGGTTCCTCCGAATGCCGAAATCTGGATGGTATCACCGGAGCAAATGGTCGGGTCATTACTTGTAGAAGCGACCGGAATCGGGTTCACGGTCACGTTCACCGGATTCGAAAGTTTACTGCATCCGTTGGCGCTTACTTCCACAGTATATATGCCTGTTTCATTTACAATCAGCACATTTGTATTTGCACCGGAAAGCATCCCCGCATCTTTAAACCATTGATAATTAAATCCGGCATTAAAACTTGCCGTCATCGTCAGGGTTCTGTCCGCGCAGAAGGTGGTAGAACTTGATAATGAAACGGAAAAATTCGCCAGCGGAATCACCGAAACGGTAGTCGTGGCGGATTGTGTGCAACCGAAAGAATTGGTCAATGTCACGGTGTATGTTGTTGTGGAATTTGGTGAAACCACATATTGAGCCGTAGCAGGTCCACCACCACTCCATTGATAGCTGATGCCCCCACCGGCATCTAATGTCACAGGATTACCTGCACAGATTGTAGTGTCCGGTGAAATCACAGGCACCGGTCGTGGGTTCACAATGATACTACGGGGCGCTGAAGTTCTTGAACAACCGTTTTGAGTGGTAATCACATGATAATCCCCGGCAGCATTGACGCTTAATGTTGAGTTATTCGCTCCCGGAATCAGGCTGTTGTCCTTGTACCACACGTAGCTGTAGCTTGTGCCCATACTTGCGTTCAGATTCACGCTTTGCCCGTCACACAAAGTTGGGGAACCGGCAACTGAAATACTTGCATTCGGCAACGGAATCACCGTAACCACCACGCTGGCGGTTTGCGTGCAATTCAATGAATTAGTGACCGTCACGGTGTAGGTGTTGGTGGAAGTCGGAGCAATGTTGTAATCTGCAGTTGTTGGTCCGCCTCCGCTCCATTGATAACTCACGCCTCCGGAAGCCTGCAATGTGAGCGGGCTGGTTGCGCAAACGGTTGTGTCCGATGAAATCACCGGGACGGGACGCGGGTTAACAATGACGTTGCGTGGCGCGGAAGTTCTTGAACATCCGTTTTGAGTGGTAACAACCACATAATCTCCCGCAGCATTGACATTCAGCGTTGCATTGGTCGCGCCATTTATCAGCAGATTGTCCTTATACCACACGTAACTATATCCCGTACCAAGACTGGCGTTCAGGTTCACGCTTTGCCCGTCACACAAGGTTGTGGAACCGGCAACTGAAATACTTGCATTCGGCAATAGAATCACCGTAACCACCACACTGGCGGTTTGTGTGCAATTGAATGAATTAGTTACCGTCACCGTGTAGGTGTTGGTGGAAGTCGGAGCGATATTGTAATCAGCCGTAGCCGGACCGCCTCCGCTCCATTGATAACTCACGCCCCCGGAAGCCTGCAATGTGAGCGGTGAAGTGGCGCAAACCGTTGTGTCAGCCGTCATTTGCGGAACAGGTCGTGGATTCACGGTAATCGTGGTGGTAGTTGAAGTGCGCGAACAACCGTTGAGAGTGGTAATCACATGATAATTACCGCTGGAATTCACATTCAGCGTTGAAGTTGTTGCTCCGTTCACGAGGATGTTATTCCGGTACCAGGCATAGCCATATCCGGTCCCGGTGCTGGCATTCAGATTCACGCTTTGACCTTCACACAGGGTAGAAGAACCCGCGACAGAAATGTTTGTAAGCGGCAATGGTCTTACCGTTATTGTGACCGATTTTACAGCCGTGCAATTAAAACTATTGGTTACAGTAACGGAGTAGGTATTTGTAGAATTCGGACTGATTGTCAATGTGTTACCAACTCCGCCTGATGCGCTCCATGCATAGCTGACACCTCCTCCGGCAGTAAGTGTCACTGACTCGCTTTGACAGATAATCGTATCGCTTGCGGACAATGTCGCGACTGGAACAGGGTTCACGGTGACATTGGCAGCTAAAGAAGTTTTACTGCAAGTGTCAAGAGTAACCACGACCGTATAGCTGCCGGTTTGTGACACAACATAACTTGAGCTTGTGGCATTCTGGATGTTAACGCCATCTTTTCTCCATTGATAGGTATAGCCAATCCCGGTGGATGAATTGAGCGTTACAGTTTGCCCCTCACAAAATGTGAGCTGCCCGGACGATGAAATGGAAGGAACCGGTAATTGATTACAAGCAAGCGCTGCCGCAGATGGTAGGACAAAGAGGAGGGTGGATAGGAATAATTGATGAAGAAAAAGAGAGATTCTCATAAGGGTAATTTCTGGAAAAAATTGAACCCATAAGTTACTATGAATGCAACTGGGAGGCTACGAAATTCATGGAAACAAATTGTATTCAATGAGTGACACATCCCCCTTGCTCAAGCATTGAGGCGGATTGTCTGGAACGAGTACCCATCAGTACTTTAATGTTTTCTGGGGAGAATGATTTGACGTGTTCGTGCTGTTATGGGCAAAGTGAGCGGACGCTCTGAAGATTTGGAAAAGGATGTTTTCGCCATGAGGCAACAGCCCATTAATTTACTTACTTAACTCAAAAAAAACCTCCGAAGAAATTCGGAGGTTTTTTTTGTTTGAAAAAGAAGAACTTAAACTTTCCATCTCTTAATGCTGATGGAAATTGAACAATCTGTTTTAATACCGTCTCCTCGATGTGTTTTCCCTGCGGGATGAGCCGCTGAAGCTGCGTTTGTTGCGGCTTCTGAAATTGTCATTTGAAAAATTGCCGCTCCGTTTTTCGCGGGCGGGTGTTTCGGAGACAATGGGTTGCACGGGCATTTTTGTAAGAAAGGGATGCTCGCCAATCACGGGGATGTTTGTTTTCAGATGGCGGTGGATGTCTTTGAGCAAGCCCATTTCATCCCTGCCGCAAAAAGAAAGCGCGATACCGGCAGCGCCAGCCCGACCGGTTCTGCCAATGCGGTGTACATACGTTTCGGGTGTTTCCGGCAAATCATAGTTGATGACGTGTGAAAGGTCGTCCACATCAATGCCGCGCGAAGCAACATCGGTGGCTACGAGTATGCGCAACTTCCTGTTTTTGAAATCATTCAGCGCGCGTTGCCTTTGCACCTGTGATTTGTTGCCGTGAATCGCTTCCGTGCGAATTCCTTTTTTGCCCAGCGCCATTGCAAGTTTGTCCGCGCCATGTTTGGTCCGGGTGAAGACGAGCGCACGGTCCACGGTGTCAGTTGTGAGAATGTGATGCAAGAGGTCGCGCTTGTTCAGCTTGTCAACGAAATACATGCTGTGCTGAACGGTTTCAGCGCTGCTGCTGGCGTGGCTCAGTTCGATATGCACGGGTTCATGCAAAGTTTTCGCCACGAGACTGCGGATTTCCTGCGGCAATGTCGCGGAGAAGAGAATGGTTTGTCTTTTCACCGGCATCATCGCGATGACTTTGCGGATGTCGTTGATGAAACCCATGTCTAACATGCGGTCGGCTTCATCCAACACGAGCATCTCAATTTTGTCGAGGCGAATGAAGCGCTGATTGATGAGGTCGAGCAGGCGTCCGGGTGTCGCTACTAAAATATCTACGCCTTTGCGCAAAGCGTCAGTCTGTGCCCGTTGCGACACACCGCCATAAATCACAGTATGTTTTAACGGCAGATTACTTCCGTAAAGGCGGAGGCTTTCGCTGATTTGAATCGCCAGTTCGCGGGTGGGCGCCAGCACTAAGGCGCGGATGCCGCGTTGCGTGTTGTTGTCCTGGTTGACGGAAAGCAGTTGCAACAGCGGAATGCTGAATGCAGCAGTTTTGCCTGTTCCCGTCTGGGCGCTGCCAAAGAGGTCGCGTCCTGCCAGCAAATGGGGGATGGCTTGTTCCTGAATCGGGGTTGGATTTTCATACCCCTGAGTTTTCAACGCCTGCAAAATCTGCGGGAGAAGATTTAATTGTTCAAAATTCATATTTAAAAATTGTTTTTAGGGAAATCCCGCTCAACACGTTTTTTTTGTGCGCCAGACAACAGGGCGCGTACGGTTGAATGAAATTTACCTGATGATTAAAGTTTGTATTGTCTGCGTCAGATGCGGGTTATCGAAACTCTGGTAGCGAAGACGCAGACAGAAAGATTTGCCGCTTTTGAGTGGAGCCTTCTTCTGAAAATCAGGTGGGGCTTATGCTCATTTTAATTCCGAACGTTTTGCCGCTGAGATAGTCAAAAACGTGAATTGTTTCGGAATAAATAAGCTTGCGAGTGCAAAGGTAACCTTTTTAATTGAATAATAATTATGTGGAAAAATAATATTTCAGTTCCCGAAATGGAATCGTAATTTTAAGCATGTCACTGACAACTTGTGAATGGAAGTATTTTTTTAATCTATTTTAAAAACCAACCACTGAAACCATGAACAACGTACTATCGAATTTTCAGCAAACACTGCAACGGGCAAATGGAGATGAAGTGAAAATGAAAAAAGCATTTCAGGGCATCTCCGATTTTTTGAACTCTACTCTTACCGAAAAGCAGGATGCTCAAAGCCTTGATGAATATTTAAGCGAAAATCCCCCGATTAAAAAAATCCATGAATGGTCAGAAACGGTGCTCGTGAATGATCATTACGAGTTAGTGAATTACTGAGCGGAAATTAAATCACCCGTTTGTTGAATCGCTGTACTTTGCGATAGGGATAAACATCAATAATTTCTCCCCGTTTTTGTTTTTCCTGCATGTTATACCAAAATTGAACTGTGAACAAATCGCTGTGATGTTCTAAAAAAACATCCCGCAGTTTGCCCGGTGCGATTAAAAAGCGCATCAGTTCCTCCGGAAAAATGTCGTTTTCACCCACCGAATACCAGGGTTCGCCCGACATTTCATCATCATCATGGCGGGAGGTGGGAATTTGTCTGAAGTTACAGTCAGTCACAAAGCACAGTTCATCATAATCATAAAACACCACCCTGCCGTGACGGGTGACGCCAAAATTCTTTATCAGCAAATCACCGGGGAAAATGTTGGCGGCAGCCAGTTCTTTGATGGCGAATCCATAGTCAATGATGGCTTCCACGGCATCCCGTTCATTCGCTTTTTCCAAATAAATATTCAGCGGAGTCATTTTGCGCTCGGTGTAACAATGCTTCACGATGACTTTATCACCCTCCATCGCGACACTCATCGAAGCAATCGCCAGCAGTTCATCAAGCAGGGCGCTGTCAAACCGCGCTTTGTCATAAATTAAATATTCAAATTCCTGCGCATCGGCAAGTCTTCCGACCCGATCATGCATAAACACCAACTGGTATTTCTCCATCACACCCTGACGGGTAATGTTTTTGGGCGGGTCGAATTTATCCTTAATGATTTTGAAAACCACATTCATGGAGGGAAGCGTGAAAACCGACATCACCATGCCTTTGATGCCGGGCGCCCATATAAAACGGTCGTCCGTTTGTTCAAGATGTTTGTTGATTTCACGGTAGAGCACCGTTTTGCCATGCTTTTCACAACCGATGGAACTGTAAAGTTCTGAACGTCTTTTCTGCGGCATGATGCTCTTCAGAAATTTCATCAGTTGCAGCGTGTTTTCAATATCCGCCAGAAAATAGGAGCGGGTGAAACTGAAAATCACGCTCACTTCATTTGAAGTAAGCAACACCGCGTCAACGATGATGCCCGTATCAAAAGGATTGAGCAGCGCGAGCGCGAGCGGGATGGTATGTTCGCCTTTGATAATCCGCCCGATAATGTAAGCGCCTTTGTTGCGAAAGAAAACAGGTTTCAGCAATTCAATGCGGTCAAAATAAAAATGTCCGAAATCATCATACAGTTTTTCTTTGATGCGGTTGCTGACCAAATGAATGGTGTATTCCGGGTTATCATATTTTATAAAAAAACGATAATCCTCAAATACTTTAAGGACGGTTTGATAGGTGGAGCCTTGGGGGGTGTAAATATTGCAGATATTGGCATTCCCTTCTTTCTCATTCGGTTCGTCCACAATTTGCACGAATTCTATCTCCTCGTCAACACCTTGCGTGGTGAGTGTTTTTCTTATTAATGAATTATAGAATGTTTCCGCCAATTCATAGTCAAGACGATTTTTTGACAGTTCCCTATAAACCGGCTTGAGCGATTTCCAGGTTTCTCTTTCCGTGAAGTGTGCGCCTAATTGAGTTTTCAGTTCAACGCGGGTTTCCCTGACAGCTTTTTTGTATAATTCAAGTCTTTCTTTCGAATCGTATTGGATGCCGTTCCAGTTTCTCCGCTCAAATCTTGATTTTGCGCGCCTGGTAATCTCCATGAAACGGACACGGTATTTTTCAAATCCATTGAAGATAATTTGTGCAGCTTGTTGAATCTTTACGGGGTCGGACATCAGGAGTATTGGGAAATTGATTTTTAGAACTGCTTTTATTTTTCAAGATTGACTGACTATTTGGGCTAAAGCCCGTTAGGGTGGGTTTATTCTATAACCCCCCGATTAATCGGGGGGGGCTATGAATGCCCGTCAATTCAGGGCTTTAGCCCAAAACAATTTTTTTGTCGGTCAATCTTGTTTAATTCATTTTTTTTCTGCAACATTGGAATCTATCTTCACTTCCGTATCGCGGTTTTCAACGATGTCAAGGTAAAACATGGAAGCAGTTTCCTGCTTTTTGACAATGCTGGTGATGCTCACGGTTTGAACGATGTCATATCGGTTCATCACGAAATCATTTTCAGGGTCGCCTTCGCCTCCGAAACGGTGGAAGTCAACAATCTCTTCCCTATTGAATTCATTTCTTTTTTGAAGCCATTCGCGAAACCAGCCTTCCCTTTTTTCGCGTACCGGTTTAGGGTAGAGTGGGGCGGATGACCAAATCTGCGGCTGAGTATTGTCCAATTCTTTGAGATGACGCTTGCCGCCATCCCAGCGAAATTCAAACAGCCGTTGATTGTCGCAGGCAATAATCGTGAATGGTTCAATGCCTTCGCAGTTATAATCGCTGAGAAAAGTATTCGTCTGCGGACTCGTTAAAAAATCAAGTAACACAATTCCCCGGCTGACGCGGTAGGGGGGCTTCCATTCATGTTTTTCAAAAGCGCCATTCATCAGGCAGGCAACGCGGTTTTGATTTGTGATGCCAATCCATGTGCCGCCAGCCATTGAATCTTTCGGATAGACGAGTTTCAAACCGGAGTTTTCGTAAATGGCGGGGGCTTTGGTCGGGCGAATCCTGCTTTCATCACGATTGGAGGTGATGATGAAAGCGTCTGTTCCAAGCGGTAAATAAGTTACGGTACACATGAGCGCGGATTGATTGCGGTAAAATTATACTTTCCAAAGGGCTTTCGCTGCCGGGTGATTGTTCATTTGTGGTTCAAATTGCACTATTTTATTTGGTGCGCGTGGGGGTCAGCCTGAGCGGAGTCAAAGGTGAGCGATTGCCTCCCCTGATGGTTTCCCGGAACTCACCATAACAACATAAGTGCAATTTGACCTTTTCCCGTTTGTTGAAAAAAAATCAGAATCACGGAAACCCGCGTGGATTAATGTTTGTTAAATACACTGAACTTTTTACCCTACAGCAAAATAAAATTTGTGTAAAGAAATGAGCGGACAATCACAACAAACCAAACCTTTATTTCGTAATTTTTGCACTGACAGTATTTAACGGTCTGTTGCCGTATAAGCACAGGATAAGTTCTTTATTTAACCATAAAAATTTGTAAACTATGATGCTGAACATTCATCCGTCCACACCCAGTGAAGGAAAAATTGAGAAAGTGATTGAATGCCTGAAGGAAGGAGGCATAATTATCTTCCCCACCGATACCATTTATTCGTTTGGCTGCGACATTAACAATAAAAACGCGATTGAGCGCCTTGCCAAAATTCGCGGCAAGTCCGACAAGCGGGTTAACTTTTCGATTATCTGCCATGATTTAAGTATTCTTTCAGACTACACCACGGACGTCAGCCAACCGGCTTTCAAGATGATGAAAAAAACATTGCCGGGCGCGTTTACTTACATTTTGAAATCAATCAAGAACGTGCCCAAATTTTTTGATTTCAATAAACCCACCATCGGAATCAGGGTGCCTGACAATAATATCACCCGTGATATTGCGGATGCGCTTGGGCGTCCCTTAGTCTCCACCTCCGTGGTGGATGAAACAGATGAAGTGCTGCCCTACATCACCGACCCCGAACAGATTTACCAACGCTTCGGTCATTTGGTTGACCTGATGGTAAACGGAGGTCCGGGCGACCATACTGCCTCCACCGTTGTGGACTTGAGTAATGGCGAACCGTTGGTCATCAGGCAGGGAAAAGGGTTGCTCGCGGCATAAGTTAGTTTAATGTTTAAAGTTTGATGTTTAAAGTCTATAGACGATAGTCCGTTGTCCATAGTTGTCCTTGCGCAAGCATTGAGGCGATTGCCTCGAGGGAAAGCCTGCTTGTGCGCTTCGGGTTATTGCCCACAGCCCACAGCCCACAGCCCACAGTCCACCGTGCTTACCCCGTGTCTGGCGCCTTTCTTCCTTGAGCGTCCGCTCGTTTGATAGACCATATCATCTTACCTTTATTCTTAAAATTACCAAATTGAGCCGAAAATACAAATTCCGAGACAACTGCCAATTGTATTTTGTCAGCTTCGCCACAGTAAATTGGATTGATGTATTCATTCGAAACGAATACAAAGAAGTTCTGCTTGACAGTTTGAGATTTTGCTCCCGCTGAGCGGGAAAAAAAGACCTTGAATTGTATGCGTGGTGCATCATGACCAGCCACTTGCATTTAATTATTGGCAGCCGTGGAATGCAGATGGAATTTATTCTGCGGGATTTTAAAAGTTATACATCAAGAAAATTGCGAGAAACCATTTTAAATAATCCAACTGAAAGCCGAAGAGAGTGGATGATTTGGATGTTTGAGCGTGCAGGAAAGTATAACCCAAACAATAAAGACTGGCAATTATGGCAACAAGATAGTCATCCCATAGAATTATATGATAGAAAAATCATGGAGCAAAAGTTAGATTACGTTCATAGCAACCCCGTGGAGGCAGGCTTCGTTAGCAGCCCGACTGATTGGGTTTTCAGCAGTGCAAGAGATTATGCGGGTGAAAAAGGGTTGATTGATATTATTTTGTTGGAGTGAGTGTACAGCTATGAATAAATGATGGAAGCGGACGCTTGCACCAGAGGGGAGTGGTACAAGCGGACGCTTGCACCAGAGGGGTTTTGCTTTAGCGCAATACTTTCAGGTTTCCGAACCCTGACAGGGATTTGCCCTTCACTGCACCACTACTTTCCCCCGCCCAAGCACACCCGCCCTCCCGCTTACAGTATAAAAATAAACCCCCTGCGGCAGGTCATCCCTTTGCAAGTAAAACTCTCCATACCCATAGCCGTTAAGCAGTTGCTTTTGGTTACGGATGATTTTGCCGGTTACATCATAGAGTTGAAAAAGTATTTCCTGATTTTGGTATTGATTAGCTCTGATGGATACCAATGCCGAATACCTGAGCGGGTTGGGATAGACCACTATTTGCGCTTCATTTTGGTTTACCTGCGGCAGTTCCTCCACGCCCACCGTAATACCACAATCTCCATTGAGGCAGCCGAGGCTGTCTAATTTAACGAGCCAAATGTGTTGGGTGTAAACGGATGGTTGGGTGGTATCGCTTTGTCTCCAAACAACCCCAGTTACGATAAAACCGCCATCGCTTGTTTGTTTGAAATCTTCTTTAAATTTT
>JBGTCY010000231.1:0-9183 GCA_041748615.1 Chitinophagales bacterium | reverse complement strand
CAAAACAGGAAACATTTTCTACGGACTCATTGATAGTGATATTTGAAACATTCGTGATGACTGAAGCGCCTGTTTTGATACAACTGTTAAAATCAGTCACCGTGAAAATGTAAGTGCCTGCAACAAGATTAGGTAAGTCTGCTGTTACAGCGCCAGTTGACCATAAGTAGGTGTAAGGTTGAACTCCGCCAGAAACATTCAGACTGATGCTTCCGGTGGAATCACCCGCACAAGTTACAGCAGTATTTACCGCAGCAACAATCAAATCATCCGGTTCAGTAATGTTAAAAGTTGAGGAGTCACTGCATCCTAAGTTGTCACTGACGGTGACAGAATAAGTTCCTGCGATGACATTGTGGAGGTCTTCGCTTGTTGAATTGTCAGACCATAGGAAGGAATACGGAGGATTTCCACCGGCAACTGAAATGTCAATGCTTCCGTCATTTTTTCCAAAACAACTTGCGTTGATCTGTCCGGCAAGATTCAGGAACAAAGCCGGAGGTTCGGCAACGACAAATACAGAAGTATCAGCGCAACCGATACTGTCAGTAATGAATAATGTGTAAGTACCTCCAGAAAGAGAGGTGATATTTTGGCTGCTTGCGCCATTTGACCAACTGAACGTCAGAGGAGGAATGCCGCCATTGACGGTTACTGCAATCGCTCCATCATTTTGACCAAAGCAACTGACATTTGTAATCACTGCTGTCGCTTGAATGTCTGAAACTGAATTTACGGTAGTGTTCCCTGAAACAGTGCATCCATGATTGTCGGTAACCACAACGAAATAATTTCCTCCCTGAACATTATTCTGGTTTTGAGTGACGCTGAAGTTTGACCAAAGATAAGAGTAAGGTGAAACGCCTCCTGTCACCGTCAGGTCAATATTGCCGGAATTATCACCCGAACAAACGACATCAGTTGTCGCAAAAGTTAAGTTAAGCGGAGTTGGTTCTGTAATAGTAAATGAAAGCGAATCAGAGCAACCGCTAATATCGGTAACGGTCACTCCGTAATTACCGGCACTGACGCCATTCAAATCTTCATTGGTTGAATTATCAGACCACAGGAAAGAATAGGGAAGGAATCCTCCGCCAACGGTGATGTCAATACTTCCGTTTTGTCCGCCCGCGCAGGATACATTAACTTGTCCGGCAACACTCAGGAAAATCGGCAGCGGCTCAATGATGGTGTATGTTTCAGATTTACTGCATCCAAGACTGTCACTCACTGTCACGCTATAATTTCCTCCGGATAATCCTGTTAAATCTTCATTGGTTGAATTATCCGACCAAATAAAATCGTATGGCGCTATACCTCCGGAAACTGTTAGCTCAATACTGCCATCACCTTGCCCGTTACAACTGACATTCTGTAAGTCAGTATTGATAGTGATGTTTGATAATGCATTAATAGATGCATTTCCGCTGACTGAGCAAGCGGTCGCATCTGTCACAATCACGGTATATGAACCGGAAGTGACATTGGATAAATTTTGAGAAGTGGAAAAATTTGACCAAAGGAAAGTGTAGGGTGTGATTCCGCCTGAAACGGTTACATCAATGCTGCCGGAATTATCTCCGGAGCAAACCACATCCGTAACTGAAAGGGATATAGAAATTAAATCAGGTTCAGTAACATTGTATGACAAACTATCTGAACACCCGTTTGCATCAGCCACTGTCACCGAATAAGTTCCGGCAGGAATCTGAAGATTGTCTTCAGTGGTTTTTCCATTCGACCAGTTAAAGGAATAAGGAGGAATACCACCGGAAACTGAAATATCAATTTCTCCGTCACTTTTTCCAAAACAACTTACATTACGAATGCTGGCAAGACCAACAGAAAGCGGAAGCGGTTCTGTGATGGTCGCTGAAATGGTAGCCGAGCAATTGTTAGCGTCAACCACAGTCAGGTTGTAAATTCCTGCTCCGATGCCGGATAAATCTTCAGTAGTATCTCCATTAGACCAGGAGTAGGTATATGGAAGAGTTCCTCCTGTCACAGTGAGATTAATGGAACCATCCGCATTTCCCGCACACGAGCTATTAATTACAGCATTCATTGTAATTGCCAATACCGGAGGCTGCGTCACAACCAAGCCTGTTACTGCCTGGCAGCCTGCAGCGTCTTTTACCAATACATTATAATTGCCGGGAGTTACATTGAAAAATTCATGTGATTGCTGAAAGAAAATTCCATCTGTGGAATAACTGTAGGGGCTGATGCCATTTAATGCAACCAATGAAAAGTATCCGTCATTTGCTCCATTGCAGGAAATGTTTCTGATGCTGTCCACTGATAGTAAAACAGTTGTCAGATTATCTAAAGTAATTACAGTGCTTTTTTGACAGCCTAATGCATCCTGAACGGTGGCAGTGTAAACTCCCGCACTCAGATTATTGAATCTTCCCGAAGGTTGAAAGGGACTGCCGTTTAATGAATATAAATAAGGCGGTGTACCCACAGAACCTGCAACTTCCACGAATCCGTCATTCACTCCTGCGCAACTCGCGTCACCCGAATCAACCGGTGTAATAAATAATTCAGGCGGAGTTGTTAAGGTGACATCATTTGAAACTGCGGAACACCCAAAGATGTCCGTGATAGTAACATGATAGGTGCCAATACCAAGACCTGTTGCTATTTGAGTCGTTTGCGTTGGATTTGTATTGCTCCAGGCGTAAGTATAAGGTGATTGACCTCCGCTGGGTAATGCAGTGGCGGAACCGTTTTGTAATCCAAAACAAGTTGGATTAATACTGGTAGCGCTGACGCTGGGATTTGGTTTTTCAAGCACCGTGATTGGCGCTGATTCAGTTGAACAACCAAAAGAATTAGTCACCACAACTGTATAACTGCCTTGAAAATTGACATTCAATGTAGAGGAGTTTGTACCGATGTTTCCTCCCCCCTGTTTCCATTGGTAAGTGGTGATGGTGCCGCTTCCTGCAAATGCAGTAGCAGTCAGTATTGTGCTGCTTCCCTGGCAATAAAATGAATCTCCATCTACAAATACAAATGGATTCTGACTGACATTAATCGTTACAGAAGGAGATGTTGCAGAGCAATTGTTGGAATTAGTTACCACTACAGTATAGATGCCTTGTTGAGTCACTGAATAGGTAGGCGAATTTGCTCCAATAATATTATTCCCGTTTTGCTGCCATTGATAATTTGTGATGCTGCCGCTTCCGGCTGACGCGCTTGTTGAAAGCAAGACTGCCGCACCCTGGCAAATATTTGCTGCGCCCGTGATGAATACCGAAGGAACCGCGTTAACATTTAACGAGAATGTATTAGAAGTTCCTGTACAACTACCTCCACTTTGAGTGACTATCACTGTATAGTCTCCTGCAAGTGTTGCGCTGAAAGTGTTATTAGAGCCTGACTGAACGGAAACTCCGTTTCTAAGAAAATTATAATTTGTGATAAAACCCGTTCCGGCAGTTGCATTGGCAGTAATCGTAGAAGATTGACCCTGGCAAATAGTGGTGGAAGTTCCTGAAATACTGACAGTAGGAGATTGAAAAAAGTCCAGAACCAAAGTATTGGAGGTAGCCGTACATCCACCTGCGTTTTGAGTGACCACAACAGAATAATTACCCGCCTGAGTTGCATTGTAAGTGTTATTTAAACCGGATTGAACGGAAATTCCATTTCTTAAAAAGTTAAAATTGGTGATAGAACCACTACCGGCAGCAGCCTGTGCTTCCAATATTGTCGGTATTCCACTGCAAATAATAGTGGAGCCAACCAGGGTTACTGTTGGACTGGCAAATGAAGTGATATCAATATCCTGCGTACATTGTCCAATGGAGTATCGGATGGTGTTGGTTTGATTGGCATTCGGAGCAGTGTATATTCTGCTGTTGTCTGCTGTTCCGGATAATGTACCACCTCCCGCAACGATACTCCAGGCGCCTAAAATCTGGTTAGCTGTAATGGTGGTTTGTCCTCCACCACACAGTGTATTGGAAACAGCAGAAAGAACAGGAGGATTTTGACGATACTTTAAGACAGCCGAAACCCCGGTAAAATCATGCCCCTGACAATTCCATCTGTTCACCATTACTCTTATTTGTCCGGTGAGGGTGGAAGTCCAATTGATTGATGCAGCGGTTCCACCGCAATCCGGTCCGTTATCATCATTGTAAAAACCGGCAATAAAATTATTTCCTGCTGTATATCCGGAAATTTGTGTGTCAAAGGATGTACCGCAGGTGCTGAAAGTATAGGAAGCATTGGCAACCACACTAAAAGTGGCGTAAGTACCGCTTCCGATATTTCCTTGCGTAAAGGCTCCGCAGGGCGGATTACCTCCACTAAATGCCTGAAAAGCACTGATTGGGCATTGTGAAGATGATTCGAAGGTTATCACACAAAGCAAAAAAAACGTGCTTGCAAACCTTACCATCAAACGCAGAATTTGAGACATGGGTTGATTTTTAAAGTTTATTTGGCGGTTAAATTAATAAGAACATCCTATGAATGCAATTATTTGTTGAAAGGCAACATTTAGAAAATTTAAGAAATTAATAATGCATAAAATCTGGAAAGAATAGATTTATTATCAAAAATAATAAATTCAGTAAATAAGAAAATATTTTAAAAATAACATTTAAGTCGATGGTTGTTCTGTCAGTTTTTTGTCTTTCACTTCCTGAACGGCTTCAACAAATAACTTCATATAAGCAGGTATGTCAGGCGGACGCTGCGCGCTAATCAGGTTGCCTTCACGGAAATGCTGTTCATTCATCCATTCCGCTCCGGCATTGATGAGGTCATCTTTAATGCCGGGTACACTCGTGAGTCTTCTGCCTTTCAGAATTCCGGCTGAAACTAACACCCAGGCTCCGTGACAGATACTGCCAATTGGTTTTTTGGAGGCATCTAATTGTTTCACGATGTTTAATGCAGTCTCTATTCTTCTGATTTTGTCAGGCGCCCAGCCACCGGGTACTAAAAGCGCGTCATACAAAGCAGGATTTACATCGGAATAAGAGAAATCACTGGTAGCGGGTACCCCGTGTTTTCCATGGTAGAGATGGTTGCTTTTTTCTCCAACTAAGTGGACAATAGCCCCAAACTCGCGCATCCGGTAAACAGGATACCACAATTCAAGGTCTTCAAACTCATCATCAATAAACTGAATAATTTTAATTTCATCGTATGTCATAGGAAACTGTTTGGATTCTGCACTAATTTAAAAAATTAATTTAACAGTCACAATTTTAGAATGAAAAGACAAATATCATGAAACCATTTGTAATGCTCCTATTAATATTTGTTTTTGCAAATTCAAATTCAGTTAATTTGGAAAAAAATTATGAAAAAAACAAGATGGTTTTAGTAGTACATGGTGGCGCAGGCGCTATCCTCAAAGAAAACATGACCATGGAAAGAGAGGCGGCTTACCGTAAAAAAATTGAAGAAGCATTGTCAGCCGGTCATGAAGTCCTGAATAAAGGGGGGTCCGCTGTGGATGCGGTTGAAACTGCGATGGTTATTCTTGAAGACAGTCCGTTGTTTAATGCCGGGAAAGGCGCTGTCTTTACGGCTGATGGAATTCATGAATTGGATGCCTCCATCATGGATGGAAAATCATTGAATGCCGGGGCTGTGGCGGTGGTCAAAACAATTAAAAACCCTATTAAAGCTGCCCGGTTGGTGATGGATAAATCACCGCATGTGATGTTAATTGGTGAAGGGGCTGACGCTTTTGCCGCTGAAAATCAATTGGAAACGGTGGACTCCGTTTATTTCCATGATGATTACCGGTTTCAGCAATGGAAAAAAATGCGGGATGGACAAAAACCTAAACTTGATCACTCTGATGATAAAGGTGAAACGCCTGTTGAATTAAAAGATGAAAAATTCGGGACTGTCGGAGCCGTTGCTCTTGATGTTCATGGCAATCTTGCCGCTGCCACTTCCACAGGCGGAATGACCAACAAACAATATGGAAGGGTAGGGGATTCCCCCATCATTGGCGCAGGGACTTATGCTGATAACAACTCATGCGCAGTTTCCTGTACCGGACATGGAGAATATTTTATCAGAACCGTAGCGGCTAAAAATGTTGCGATGCGCGTTGCTTTGAAAAATGAAACAGTGACTGAAGCCGCTCAGAAAACGCTGGATGAAATCAAATCGTTAGGCGGAGATGGAGGAATGATTGTATTGGATGCTCAGGGAAATATCGCTATGCCGTTTACTACGCTTGCGATGTTCCGCGGATATGTTAAAAACGATGGAAAGGTTTTCGTTGAAATCTTCTAAGCTCTCACCTTAGGAACGTCTCCAAAATAATTTCTAATGTCTAAAATCTAAAGTCTAATATCTGCCCATGCAGTCTTCAAATTGCGGATGTTATTTTAACAACTTCACTTATGCTTTTTGATACACTTCTTTCCTGCTTGCCCTCAAAGTGTTACCCAGCAAAGCCGTTACCGTCATCGGTCCCACACCACCAGGGACTGGTGTAATGAAACTGCATTTAGACGCAACTTCATCGAATTTTACATCACCTTTTAAAGAGAATCCGGATTTTTTTGAAGCATCAGCAATACGGGTGATGCCTACGTCAATCACCACAGCGCCCTCCTTCACCATCTCAGCCGTTACAAACTCCGGCTTTCCCAGCGCGGCAATCAGAATATCAGCGTTGCGGGTGAATGCTGCAATGTCTTTGGTGCGGCTGTGACACAGTGTGACGGTGCAATTTCCCGGATTCGCATTTCTTGAAAGCAGAATACTCATTGGCGTTCCCACAATATTGCTCCTGCCAATCACCACGCAATGTTTACCGGAAGTTTCGACTTGATATTTTTCCAAGAGTTTCAAAATGCCGAATGGCGTGGCGGAGATATAAGCCGGTTGACCCAGCGCCATGCGTCCCACATTAATCGGGTGAAAACCATCCACATCTTTTTCGGGATGAATGGCAAGCGTGATTTTTTGCTCGTTGATATCTTTGGGCAAAGGCATTTGCACGATGAAGCCGTCAACATCTTCATCCTCATTCAACTCGTTCACCACATTCAGCAAGTTTTCTTCCGAGACGGTTTCCGGCAGGCGAATGAGCGTGGATTTGAAACCGACATACTCGCAGGATTTCACTTTGTTTGCAACATAGGTTTCACTCGCTCCGTCATTTCCCACCAACACTGCGGCAAGATGCGGTATGTTGCCGCCAGACAGTTTGATTTTATCTACTTCAGCCTTTATTTCTTCTTTGATTTCAGCGGAGAGTTTTTTACCGTCTAATAATTGCATTTTCTGATTTTGAAATAAAGGAAGTGTCTTCTTGAATTAATCATTCAGCTTCAGCACCGCCATAAACGCCTGTTGCGGTACTTCCACCTTTCCGATTTGTCTCATGCGCTTTTTACCTTTTTTCTGTTTTTCAAGCAGCTTTCTTTTGCGGGAGATGTCACCGCCATAACATTTCGCGGTAACGTCTTTGCGCATGGCGCTTATCGTTTCGCGGGCGATGATTTTCGCGCCAATGGCAGCCTGGATGGCGATGACAAATTGTTGTTTCGGCAGCAATTCCTTTAATTTTTCACACAACCTTCTTCCGAAATCATAAGCCTTGTCGCGGTGGATGAGCGAAGACAGGGCGTCCACATTTTCACCATTCAGCTTAATATCAAGTTTCACAAGTTCGCCTTCGCGATAATCAAGCGGATAGTAGTCGAATGAAGCATATCCGCGCGAGATGGATTTCAGCTTGTCATAAAAATCGAACACAATTTCCGCCAGCGGCATTTCAAACTGCAACTCTACCCGCGAGGGTGTCAGGTAAACCTGGTTTTTCAAAATGCCGCGTTTATCAATGCACAGTTTCATGATGTTGCCTACATAATCGGGTTTGGTAATCACCTGCGCTTTGATATAAGGCTCTTCTACATAACCCAAAAGTTCCGGGGGCGGCAAGTCAACGGGATTGTTCACCACCATTTTTTTACCCTTGTTGTCATAAGCGTAATAAGACACGTTAGGAACCGTGCAAATCACTGACATATCAAACTCGCGCTCCAGACGCTCCTGCACAATATCCAAATGCAACATGCCGAGAAATCCGCAGCGAAATCCGAATCCCAATGCAACCGATGACTCCGGCTCAAACGTGAGTGAGGCGTCATTCAGTTGCAGTTTTTCGATGGACTCGCGCAACTCCTCATAATCATCCGTGTCAATCGGATAAATGCCCGCGAATACCATCGGCTTCACATCTTCAAACCCTTTCACTGCTTCCTTGCAAGGGTTGACGACCTGCGTAATCGTATCCCCCACTTTTATTTCCCGCGACACTTTAATGCCGGTGATGATATAGCCTACATTGCCGGCTGACAATTCAGACTGCGGAACATAATCCAACCGCAAAACACCTACTTCATCCGCATGGTATTCTTTACTGGTGTTCACAAATTTCACTTTGTCGCCCTTGCGCATCGTGCCGTTGAAAATCCGGAAATATGCCACCACGCCACGATAGGAATTGAAAACTGAATCAAAAATCAATGCCTGCAACGGCTCTTTCGGGTCGCCCTTCGGAGACGGGATGCGATTGATAATCGCGTCTAAAATCGCGGGAACACCCTCCCCGGTTTTTCCGCTGGCAAGTAAAATATCCTCCGGTTTACAACCAATCAGGTCCACAATCTGTTCGCGCGTTTCGTCAATCATCGCCCCGTCCATGTCTATCTTATTTAGAATCGGGATGATTTCAAGTTCATGTTCAATGGCGAGGTACAGGTTGGAAATGGTTTGCGCCTGGATGCCTTGTGTGCAATCCACCAACAACAACGCTCCTTCACAAGCCGCGATGGAGCGGGATACTTCATAAGAAAAATCCACGTGACCGGGCGTGTCAATCAGGTTAAGCGTATAATCCACGCCCTCATGGATGTGATGCATCTGGATGGCATGACTCTTAATCGTGATGCCGCGTTCGCGCTCCAGGTCCATGCTGTCCAAGACCTGGTCTTTCATCTGTCTGTCAG
Organism: Chitinophagales bacterium; assembly: GCA_041748615.1. Lineage (GTDB taxonomy): Bacteria > Bacteroidota > Bacteroidia > Chitinophagales > CAIOSU01 > JBGTCY01. Next base: position 172 of record JBGTCY010000231.1, on the reverse strand, counting down.
TCAGGGTATGGGTTGAACTGAGCAGTCTGTCGGCAAGCGTACTCTTGCCGTGGTCAATATGAGCGATGATGCAAAAGTTGCGGAAGTTTTTCATTGAGGCGGCAAAGATATTGCGTTTGCGGATTATCATTTGCGGTTTCGGGATTACTAAATCTAAAAGTTGAATGATATG
>JBGTCY010000230.1:0-8625 GCA_041748615.1 Chitinophagales bacterium | reverse complement strand
CCGATCATCAATGAAGGATACGATTTTGTGATTGGTTCGAGGGCGCTCGGCAAAAAAGAAAACGGCTCTATGACTCCACAACAGATTTTCGGCAACATGCTTGCGACTTTTTTGTTGCGATTGTTATACGGAGCACGTTATACCGACCTGGGACCTTTCAGAGCTATTAAGTTTAACAAACTGCTTGAACTCAACATGCAGGATACGACCTATGGCTGGACGGTGGAAATGCAGTTGAAAGCGGCAAAGAAAAATATGAAAATAACGGAAGTGCCGGTGAATTACCGCAGGCGCATCGGTTTCTCCAAAATCAGCGGCACAGTGAAAGGAACATTCATGGCAGGATATAAAATCATCATCACAATATTTAAGTACCTATGAGTAATAGTAAATTCATCAAAATCTTGTTGCTGTTTTCATGTATCGTTTTTTTCGAAAGCTGTCATGAAGGAAATTCCGCACCCGCAGGTGAAGAAGAACTGCAAGGCAGTCAGACGAAAGACGAATTCAGTAATTACTGGCATCAGGGGAAAGCGGAAATAACAAGCTACAAATTAGAGCAGGCGCGTTACGGAGAGATGCGCGAAGGCGAAGCGGTATTGATTTTTGTGACGGAAGATTTCTCCAAAAGCAAGCAAGTGAAGTTGGATAACCCCAAGCAAGCAGGTGAAGATGCGGTGAATCTGCTTAAGCTGAACATGACGAAAAATTTTCTAACAGGCATTTATCCTTATTCTATGATGCTGTCGGTATTTACCCCATTTGAAACAGCGCAAACGGCACACACATTAAAAGTTACCGCCTCATCGCAGGAGTGGTGCGGGCACACTTTCACGCAAATCAATCATCGGGAAAGACATTATCTTGCCACGCTGCATTCCTATTTTGAAAGCGAAGGCGAGCAACAGTTGCAACTTCCTAAAGTCATCCTTGAAGATGAATTATGGACGCTCATCCGGCTTGCCCCGGATAAAATTCCAACAGGAGAAATGCAGATGCTTCCTGGTTTGCTGTCGCAGCGATTGCGCCATACGCCATTAAAACCTGAAAAGGCAATCATTTCTATTTATGAAAATGAGAATATGCAAAATGTAACACGCACCCTGAGTGTGAATTATCCTGAACAGGAACGCGTGTTGAAAATTGAATTCAAAAAGGCATTTCCGCATGAAATTGAAAACTGGGAAGAAACTTACATAGACGGCTTTGGCGCAAGCCGGAAAAAGCTGACTTCGCGGGCGGTGAAAAGCGCAACGCTCTTTACGGACTACTGGAGGCAACACAGCAATGCGGATGCCCCGCTGCGCGATACTTTGAAACTGAAACGCTGTCCGTAAACAGATGAAAGCGGCTTCCGGCATATCCGCAGCGTATCTCAGCCTGCTGCTTGCTTCCCTGACTGGCTATATTGCGCTCGGATACTTCACGCCACGCACGGAGTTTTTACAGCTCATTTCTCTTTTCGGTTTTTTATTTCTCGCCTATTTTTTTCTGCTGCGATTAACGAAGAATGAACGGCAAATTAAAATTGCGCTCATTGCCTCATTCGCGTTCAGAATTGTTTTACTGTTCGCGCTGCCTGCGCTCTCCGATGATTATTTCCGCTTCATCTGGGATGGACGGCTTTCCGCCAACGGTATCAATCCCTTTTCGGCATTACCTTCCGAGCTAATCAATTCAACTATTGCAGAGAAAGCAATACTCACTGACGAGTTATTTTCAAACATGAACTCGCCCGATTATTTCACGATTTACCCGCCCGTGCTGCAATTCATTTTTTATCTGTCGGCAAAAATTTTCCCGAACGACATACAGGGCAGCATCATCGTGATGCGGCTGTTTATTCTGACTGCCGAGGCAGGCAGCTTATTTTTAATTGCAGCCCTGCTGAAGAGATTTTCATTGCCCGCGAAAAGTATTTTGCTGTATGCGCTCAATCCATTGGTCATCATCGAGCTTGCCGGCAACCTGCATTTTGAAGCAGTGATGATTTTTTTCATGCTGTTGTCTATGCATTTGCTGCTGAATGAACGGTTTGCATTATCCGCTGTTGCGTTTGCCTTAGGCGTTTGCTCCAAATTGCTGCCGTTGATGTTTCTGCCGCTGCTGATAAAAAGGATTGGGCTTAAGCGCAGCGCGCTTTTTTATGGCGTTACAGGAATGTCAATCCTCCTGCTTTTTGTGCCGTTTCTTGATGCGCAGTTTCTCTCCAACCTCTTTTCAAGCGTTCATTTGTATTTCGCGCGGTTTGAATTTAATGCAAGTGTTTATTATTTGATTAGATGGGCTGGATATCAGGCAGTCGGATATAATGTGATTGAACAAGCAGGTTTCGTTTTATCGGCTGTCGCGCTACTTTTGATAGTATCGGTTGCTGTTTTTCAGCAAACAAAAAACAGTTATACCATTTTCTCCGCCATGCTTTTCTGCCTTGTGATTTATTTCGCTTTTGCCACGATTGTTCACCCCTGGTACATCACCACACTGGTCGCCTTTTCGCTGTTCACGCGCTGGCGTTTTCCGGCAGCGTGCTCATGCTTAATCGTGCTGACTTATTTTACTTACCTGACGGTTCCTTATGAGGAAAGCATGATGCTGGTGGCGGTGGAGTATGTGGCGGTAGCGGGGTATGGGTTGTGGGAGTGGAGAAAAAGCAATAATTCAGTAAGCAAAGAATTAATCGGATAGTGTTTCTAAAGTCACATTTCGCAGTGAAATTAAAATAAAGTTTTTCATTCCTTTATTTGATCCTGTACAGAAATTTCCTTTCCTTTCATTGTCAAACTCTCGTGACGCCAGCAAATATTTTTTCTCTTTTCCAAAATTGCGGAAGCCCGTATCGTTCTCCAATGTTTCTATGGCAACCGGAACATCGTATTCGATTTCGAGCAGTTCGGGGTTCAATACATAAGTCAGCGTTACCGCGTCAAACGGAATGAAGCCCTTTTTACTGCCCAAAAATATTTTCCATCCGAATGCCCAGCGCTTCAACCTGCGATAGACTTTGCGGTTGTGGCGCCCTCCTGTTTTTTTGAGAAATTGATAGTCGCTTTTGTGCAGGTAAACGCTGGATGAAGCCTCGTAGCCGCACAACACAAGCGGAACGCTCGTTGATAACAGGAACTCTACCGCATCGGGCGCGAGATCAAAGTTGTAGTCGTTCAGATTTTTTTTGCCGCTGCCGGGATTGAAGTGAACGCCCGGCTGTCGTCCCATGCACAGCACGATGCGCTCGATGCTATCAGCAAGTTCCGGATAAAGTTGGAGCGTGGTGGCGATGTTGGTGGCGGGTCCCAATCCGACAATCGTTAACCTTTGTTGACGCAACGCTGCGGCTAATCCTTCAACAGCATCAGTTTTTTCCCCCATTAGAAACGGGCTGTTTACGCCTTTGTAAACGGGTATTTCTCCGGCAGCATACCACTTCAAAAATTTCCGGGTAATCTTTTCTCCGTAATCCACTTTGTCAATCAGGCTGATGCCGACAATGTGAAGTGTATCACTGCCAAGCGCCATCATGAGCGCCAGCCCGTCATCCACATCTTTTCTTGTTTTACCGAACAGCATGTCAGTGTCAAGCCAAACACTGATTTTATTGGCGCTTGTCTGTGCAGGCAAAAGCAGGCAGCAGACTATCAAATGAAATAATAATTTATTATTCATGAATTCTTCGCCAAAGCGTATTTTCTTTTGGAGAAACAACTAATTCACGTGCCTGCAGTAAAAGCGCTTTTCGTTGTTCGAACGCAAGAACCAAGGGCAATTGAGCAAGACCGAGTATGCGCCTTAATATTTCAATGCCGGTAAAATTCAGCATTAGCTCAAAATTAAAATCATCAGACGTTTTGGAATTAGAGAAAACAACATCTATCAATTTCTTGGGTTGATTTGCCATAAGCAGGTGGGCGATAAAAATTCCTGTATCAAATTCAGCCGGACCGGTGAAACAAAATTCGGGGTCAATAATTTTTATTCTTCCGCTGACGTTCAACCAGCTACCCGGATAAAAATCGCCATGTAGCAGACATAGATGCTCATCGCCCAAATACAAATCCATCAGTTTTTCCTTACATTTAAGCAGTGCGCGGTCGTTTTTAAAAGTGAAGGCAAATTGAGAAAGTCCTGGCTGTATTTTATCTAAATCAAAGCCATTGTCTTTCTTGAAGGGAAATTCAAAAATATGCTCGGCATTGAGGATACGCATCCGGTAATTGGGAACAGCCCGTTTGAAGCCTTGATTACCGAATTGGTCATGCAATTGGCTCAGGTAATTTGAGAGTTGAACAATATGTTCGGTATTCAATTCTGTTTTCCCTTGGTACAAACTTATGAAATCTGCTACTTTACCCAAATCTTCCATTATGATCAAAAAAGAAGCCGGGTCGTAAAATAGAATAGCCGGATGAAAAGTTTGTAATGTGGCATCAATATTTGTTATTTCATAATACAGCGCTTCCCTCAAAATCCTGTCAAGCGGGGCTTCGATGTGCGGATACTTTTCCACCCACGGTCGAGCTTGTTTTATGATAAAACTCCGGCTGCTCGTAGTTGCACGCAACACTAAGTTCATGTTGCTGTCGCCCGCTCTTTCAAGTTGAGCGATTATTTCACCATCATACAAAAAATGCTGGCGTTGCAGATATTGGCTCAATCCTGTTATATCCTCAGCATCAAGAAAAAAGATGCCGGGTAAAGTTTCCGAAAATTTTTCATTCAGTGAAATTTGTAATGTATTTGTAATGGAACTCATGTTTTTATAAATATTTGCTATAATCAAAGACACGCATGAAGCTTCAGCGGATTAAAGACGGGGCTTTTGACAATAGGCTGTAGGGTTTTCAAAACGATGACTTCAATATAGCAAGCGCCCTTTTCGATGGTATGATACACGGGAACTACATTCCCGACACCACTTTTGCATTTGATATTGTTTCAAAATCCTCTGGAGTAAATGTTTGTTCATGAGTTTTAAATTTTAAGTTAAGCAGATTACTATTAATTAGCTTATCCTCTACAACCTGACAAAAACTTTTTAAACTTTATTTTATGTAATTATCACAGAACATTTCATATACATTCAACACGCCTTTCAAATCTTCCACAAAGGGCCAGTGCCCGATATTATCATTCAACATATAAATTTTTGAGTTGGGGATTAAATCTTCATATCGTTTTGCCATATGTGCGCCAGAATTGGGGTCGGCAGGACCGCAGATATAACAAAGGTGTATAGAGGTAGTTTGCATGGCTTTTATCCATCGCTGCTGATAGCGGTATTTTTCAAATACCAATCTGCCGATAAGGTAGGCGATAGCTTTACCATTGTTGTAATTCAGAATTTCCCATTGCTTTTCTAAAAACAAATCGGTGGGTTGTGTATGCTTTCCAAAAAGCTCACGCACCGATTTATTCACTGATTGCTTGCTGATTTTTTTACTTAAAAATTTCCCGATGAAATCAGGTGTTTGCGAAAGCAAACGCTGAATGAGGCGCGGCTTGTAGGCATCCATAAACAAACCTCCGTTGATGAATGCCGATGAAAGAATGCTGAATTGATTTTTGGCTTCTAAATCGCGGGCTAACAATTCCTGCACAATGCTCACACCAAGGTCGTGTGAAATAATATGTGTTTGATGAATGATCAAATTAAGCAACAAGGCATTCGTCATTTCACAGTATTCTTCAAAACTGTAACGATGCTCTTGCGGCTTATCAGAAAAACCCATACCCAACAAATCAAAAATTGTAACCGTGAATTTTTCTTTCAGCGCATCAAACGTCTCGCTCCATTCAAAACTGTTGTAGGGATAGCCATGAATTATTAAGAGGTTTTCGCCCTTGCCTTCGCTGATGTAAAATATGTTGTTGCCTTTGAAGTTGAAATATTTACCTCTGTCTTTCCAATCTTTTACATCCTGAAGGCTGAACATAATGTGTGCTGTTTTATTCTGAAATTTTTTCAAATCGGTTGTCTATTCATAGTCCTTGAATTTTATATTATAGTCGTTGAAATGTGTCCGAAAGTTATGTGTAACAAGTTTCGTATTCCCTCTGTGCCGCCAAAAGCGGATTTGAACCACTGCATGATTTTAGTTACATACACCGTTTTGTTTTGGTCGTCAAACCCGGTTTCTGATTTCAAAAATGAGCGTGTGGCTACATCTAATTGTTCATCAATTTTATCATACTTGTAAAACGCAATAGGCGGGCAGCTTTTCGCCCCGGAGTTCAGTGCAAAATGAATACGGCAATCAATTTGCTCTACCGCTAATTGTTTGATGATTTTCTTAGGAAAAAATTGTGGTAGATAACCGAAACTGTATTTCCAGCGATACTTGCGAAGGATGCCGTGCTCCACATCATCTAAACTGAATGAAGCATCAGAAAAATAAATGGCTTTTGAAGAAAATATTTTTGGTGGTTTCAATTTTTCTTCAATAGCAATAATTTGATAATAAGCATTATAAATATTCACCTAAAAAGTTTTCCTTGCATTGTCATCAGATAATCCTGTTATTAAATCATTCACTGAATATTTGGACAAAGCTATTTTTAAACTGTCAGTGGGCTGTTCGATTTTGACATTGTAAAGTAATTTTTCCGAAAGATGTAGCAAATCAAAGTTCATTATTCTGACACCCTCTTTTACAACCGGAAGGGCGGACAAAAACCATATTATGTTTACTATTATTAAGGTCATAACTAAAAGTATTACAAACCATTTCATCAGCAACAATTTTGCTTTTCCTGAACAGGCGGACATTTTACACTTCCGTAACTGCAATAAACACAACAATCGCCTTGCTGCGGTTTCAACACTGCTTTGCAGTTTTCACACTCGTAAAAATATTGGCAAGCGTCTGTCGGCATTGTTTCTTCCTTTTTGTGTCCGCAGTTCGGACAGGTAATTATTGAATTTGTGATTATTTCCATTATTTGTCTTTAAAGTGTTTCTCCCTTCGCCACTCTCAAATCAAACATTTGACGCCTGGTTTATGCTTGGGGTTGGAATAAAACGAAGGCATACTCCTTCCCGGTATCATAATACGTTTGTATGATGTTCATCTTCGATTTATTGGCAATTTCATCAATATCGCTCCAAAAATACTTTTTAGAAACCTCAACATTTATTGCTTCAAAGGCATTAAATTCAGATACAAAGCCGTCTGGAAAGTGTACTTGCTGGTTCTCTAAACTGAATAATTGGCTGGATGTGATCCCCGTGATTGGGTTGTAGAATGGGAAATGGTCATATTTGGAAATATCAAAATCGGTTCCTAACTCGTGGTTCATCCTTTCTAATAAATTGAGATTAAATTGTCTGGTAATGCCCAGGCTGTCATCATAGGCTTTGATGATTTTTCGGGGATGTTTAACCAAATCAAAAGACACCAGGAAATAATCTGATTTATTCAATCCGGACTTCACAAATTGAAAAATAGAAATGGACTCTGAAATGGGGTAGTTGCCGATATTGGCTCCTAAAAAAAGCACTATTCTACCTTTATTTGTGTCCGGCAGTCTTTTGTAAGTCTCAAAATAATTTCCGGCAATACTTGATTGACTTAAGCCGGAAATATGATTTTCCATTTCGCTTTTATTGACCTCAAGTATATGAGGTGAAATATCGAGGGCTACATACTCTACTTGCTGAAAATAAGGAGAAATCTGCTTCAGGAAATGCTTGGTTTTGCTGCCGTCACCTGCACCTAACTCTACAATTTGTAAGTTGTGATGTTCTTTTGAAATGTTTTCCGCAATTTGCTTGCCTTGGGTTTCTATAATTTCCATTTCACAGGCAGGCAGGTAATATTCCTCCATGTGCATGATTTGTTGAAACAGTTCATCGCCCTTCACATCATAGAAGTATCTTGACGATAACTTTTTGGGTATTTGCGATAGCCCGTTTTTTACATGTTCTAAGAACTCTTGCATTGTTTGTTACTTTTTTACCAATCTAATTCCGGAATAAATCCATCTTGCAGAAGCATGAAAAAAGTTGCGATACGTATTTCTTTCATGTCCTGTCGGTGTGGCAACAGAAGCACCGCGCAACACCATTTGATTCATCATAAACTTGCCATTATATTCACCTAATGCGCCTTTGACTTTTTTGAAACCCGGATACGGTAAATAAGCAGAATGTGTCCATTCCCATAGCTGGCCCCATTTAAACTTGTCCGAAGTGACCTCCCACTCAAACTCTGTAGGTAAACGCATTCCTTTCCACTCGGCAAACGCATGCGCCTCATACATGGAAACATGCATTACCGGCAAATTGAGATTAAGTCTTTTCAGACCATTTAATGTATATTGATACCATTCTCCATCGTTCAAATGCCAGTAAAGCGGTTTGCTGATTTTATTATCTTGAATTAAATGCCACCCCTCGTCATGCCATAAGTTGAAATCCTGATAGCCGCCATCATTTATAAACTCTATGTATTGGGCGTTCGTGATTAATAGGCTGCTGATTTCGAAAGTTTGTAGAAACTGTTTGTGTACGGGCAATTCATTGTCAAAACAAAAACCATCTCCCCGGTATCCAACATCGTATAGTCCTTCTTTGATATCAATCCATTGTTGATCCTGTTTCTCTTCTTCGATTTGAAAGAAATTGCCAAT
>JBGTCY010000229.1:0-6736 GCA_041748615.1 Chitinophagales bacterium | reverse complement strand
GAAATGTTACTGAGATTGGCAGTTGTAGCGCCATTGCTCCAGGCATAAGTATAACCCGAACCACCCGTTGCGGATGTCGTGACTGCGCCATTTGGCAAGCCGCAGGTCGCGTCTGTTTTGTTTAATGTCACGATGATGCCGCCAGAGGAATTGACGGTGACGGATGCCGTAGCGGTACAGTTATTCGCGGAAGTAACGGTCACTGAATAATTACCAGCCGAGACACTGCTCAGGTTCGCGGTGGTGCCTCCATTGCTCCATAAATAAGTGTAAGGACTATTACCGCCTGAAACATTCGAGGTAACGCTGCCTTGCTGTGTGCAGGTCGCATCGGTTTTTGTAAGGGTGACAGTGGGTTTGGCATAAACAGTAATGTAAGATGTTTTCGTGTTGGTGTTCGGGCCTCCCGCGTTACTTGCGGTCAGCGTGACATTATAGGTGCCCGGAGTGTTGTAAGTGACACTTGGGTTTTGCTGTGTAGAGGAAGTAGGTGTTCCTCCGGGAAAACTCCAACTCCAGGAAGTAGGTGAATTGGTGGACTGGTCTGTAAATTGAGTGGTGAATGATGCACAACCCGATGTAACTGTCGCGGTGAAATTCGTTACCGGAGCGGATACTGAGGAGCAAACAACAGGTAAAATCACATGACCGAGGTTTTGATTGTAAACGGTTACATATTCATTCCAAGAATTATCGTTCCATTGTTCCCATCCATTACCGGTTAGCGAACTGAAGGTGTTTGTCCAGAGGGTAACGGTGTCACCGGCTATCGTAGGCAAAACAACTCCGACAAAAAAGGAAGTCCCGCTGATGACAGGTTCGGTCGGGAAGGGTACATAAGTAAAAAATTCTCCCTGCACATCAGAAATTAAAGTGCTGAAGGGAAGTGTGTTTGTAGCCAAAACAGTACCGGGCGAACCACCGGTGCCGGTTGCGGACCAAATATTAAAAGTGACGGTACGCGCAGGATTCGTGGTTTTTGCAATGCTGAAATAAAAATAAGCACCGGTCACTTTTCTGCCGGCAGTTACGTTGAATTTCTCCGCTTTTGCCCTGTCGCCATAGCTGTTATTTCCTGAAAGGTATCCGGTAGCGTTTACTCCGTTGAAAGTGTAATACGTAATGGTGTCGCTCATACCAATGTTTGAGAGCGTGTCGCATCCGCCTGTTCCTCCACCGCCCTGTGCGCAAACCTGAACAGCATAATTGTATCCGAAACTTCCCGCGTCAGAATCAAACGGTCCGAATGGAGCTCCCCCAACATTACCCCAAACTCTGATTAAAATAGTGAGGGGGTAATTACCGATAGAAGCGTTTGTTGTTCCTGAAAAATTGATACAGCCATTGCCATTGGCAGGTAACGCGAACGCGGGACTGACTGATGGGATAATGCCACTCGGCAAGCCATTCACGCCTAAGAATGTGACCGAGTCAATGGTTACTGAAATGCTCTGGTAAACAGCGGTTACCGGAACCCGTACTTGCACCGTTTGTGAGTAAAACACGTTTTGATTGATGCAAGGCAATGTTGACGGTGTAAATCCAGGAGTGGTGTTACTGGGGTCAATGATACATTGCGCAATTGAATTTCCGGTAATCAATGTCAATGACAGGAAATACAGAAAGAATATATTTCTCATGGGTAAAATAATTTTTGCGAAAGATAATAAGAGAATATTAATACAGGAAGCGGTTTGAAAGATTTATTTTAAACAGATTGAACAACTAATGGGATGCGTGCTGTCTCTCGACACCCGACCCTCGTCCCTCGTCCCCTATCAGAACCGCATTCATAATGGCTTAACTTTGCTTTTTTACATGATTTCTACAATGACAGAAGTAATCTTTCAAGACCTCGGATTAATTGACTATCAAAAATCCTGGAATTATCAGGAGTTTTTGTTTCAGAAAATCATTGAGCAGAAACTGTCGCAACGCCATGTGGAATCATTAAACGAACAACCTACTGACGATTCAGGTGACTCGTTGTCAACTACCGAGAACTATCTTTTGTTTTGTGAACATCCTCCCGTCATCACGCTGGGAAAAAGCGGCAATGACAGCCATTTACTGATGAGTGAAGCATGGCTGCGTGAGCAGGGGATTCAATATTTTCACATCAACAGGGGAGGGGACATTACTTATCATGGACCGGGGCAGGTTGTCGGCTACCCGATTTTGAATCTCGACATGTTTTTCACAGATATTCACAAATATCTGCGGCTGCTGGAAGAAGTAATCATCAGGACGCTTGATGAATTTGGAATCAAAGGCGAGCGGCTTGAAAAAGCAACCGGAGTCTGGTTAGACGCGCATTTGCCCGGCAAGGCAAGAAAGATTTGCGCGATGGGGATTCGCACCAGCCGGTGGGTCACCATGCACGGCTTCGCGCTGAACGTGAACACCAATCTCGAGCATTTTAATTTGATTGTCCCCTGTGGCTTGAATGACAAGCAGGTGACTTCCCTGCAAAATGAACTTGGAACGAAAGTGGATGCGGAGTTGGTTAAAGAGATATTAAAAAAGCATTTTGAAACATTGTTCAAAGTGCGGCTTGCATCAAAAACCGCTGATTTGTGTTAAATAAATAGCACATACAATTTTTTATAAAGTATTAATATCATGATTAAAGACATTGATTTTAAAAAGGTAGAAGACATTGCTGTTGCCGTTGCTCCGCGTAATGATGAAAAAGGAGAGGAGTGGATTGTTTATCTGCTGAACATGAAAGACGCTGACATCACCAACGTGTTAGTTAACTCGAAAGGCTACGGAACAGTGGAAGGAAAAAATGTGGTGACTTCATCACTGCGCCAATATTTTGAAAAAATCGGGGCAAAGCAATATGTCCCGCTCGAAATACTTCCGGAACAACTTCTCGGACTTGCCAATCAGTTTTGGATAAGTTTTTGGTTAGATGGAAATCTGTATGACAAAAAGTATGTTTTTGTCACCGAAAGTATCATTGAAAATAACTTCACGAACATCCCCGTGCTGAACAAACGCGGAGTGATGATAAAGTAACTTCTCCCTTCGCATCTCCTCGTGCAAGCATTGAGGCGATTGCTTGGGGACTTGAACCTACGACCTTTGGGTTATGAGCCCAACGAGCTACCAACTGCTCCACCCCGCGATATATCTTTCAAAATTTCAAACTAACAACTTGAATCTGCGTCTCGCTTTAGCGGATATGAGCCCAACGAGCTACTCCCGACTAATCGGGACTCCACCCCGCGATGTTATTTATAATAAATTTTCTAATCAGATTAAGTTGCAAACTTACAGTTATAAATCTGCCTAACCAAAAAGAATTTAAAATCGTTCTAATCCAGAGAAAAAGAAATCGCCTTCTATCCGCGCGTTCTCGTCTGAATCAGAGCCGTGTACCGCGTTGGCTTCAATGCTTTTCGCGTAAAGATTCCTGATAGTTCCTTTCTCCGCTTTTGCCGGGTCTGTAGCGCCAATGAGTTTTCTGAAATCCTCTACCGCGTTTTCTTTTTCAAGAATGGCGGCAACGATAGTTCCTGATGACATATATTCGACTAAGTCATTATAAAATGGACGCTCTTTATGAATTTCATAAAACTTTCCCGCATTCACTCTTGACAGGCGGGTGAGTTTCATTGCCACAATTCTGAAGCCTGCTTCATTGATTTTCGCCAAGATTGGTCCGATGTAGTTGTTTGACGTTGCATCGGGTTTAATCATCGTAAATGTTCTGTTGGTTGCCATATTTTTTTTTTAAAGGTTTGCAAAAATAGATAATTATCTCTGTAAGTTGAAAATCAGTTCAAATCAAATGAGTGTAGGTCAAATTGTACAGTTGTCATTCCGGCTTTATGCCGGAATCTCCTGCTGATTACAAACTCATGGGGATGCCGGAACAAGTCCGGCAAGACAAATGAAGTACAATTTCACCTACACTCACTCAAATCAAAAAAATGATTGAACAAGTAAGAACTCTTTGAAAATATTTTTGTCAAATGTTTATATTTGCGCTCGTTTTGCGGGAGTAGCTCAGCTGGTAGAGCATAACCTTGCCAAGGTTAGGGTCGCGGGTTCGAGTCCCGTCTCCCGCTCATCTGAATCCGCGATGCTTTAATTGGCATTGCGGATTTTTTTATTTAAAGCGTTTGAATGTGATTACTGCTACTGCTTTTCCCCGTGCCGCTCTTATCGGAAACCCGTCAGATGGCTATTTTGGCAAAACCATCGCGTTCGTCTTCACCAATTTTAAAGCGGAAGTAACTATTGAACCCTCCGCGCAATTGGAAATTATTCCCGGTGAGCGGGATAAATTAGTTTATGAAAATGTACCCGCTTTTGTGAAAAGTATCCGGCTGGATGGCTATTACGGAGGCATCCGGCTCATCAAGGCGACCATCAGGAAATTTCATGATTATTGTGAATTGCATAAAAAGAAAATTCACCGGAATAACTTCACGATTCGCTACACGACTGACATTCCGGGCAGGCTGGGGCTTGCCGGTTCCAGCGCGATAATCACGGCAGCGATGAAGGCGTTAATGCAGTTTTATAAAGTGCGCATCACCAATCCGGTGCTTGCCAATTTGGTTTTAGCGGTAGAAAAAGAAGAACTCCACATCGGGGCGGGTTTGCAGGACAGGGTCACGCAGGCTTTCGGTTGTCCGGTCTTCATGAATTTCGACCGGAAATTCATGGAAGCGAAAGGACATGGCGAGTACCTTCCGTTTGATAAAAAAATCCTGCCGCAACTCTATATCGCGTATCGCGAAAATTTATCGGAAGGCTCGGAGGTCACGCACAATAACCTTGCGGAACGCTATGCAAGAAAAGAAGCGGCTGTCGTAGAGGCGGTCGCCCAATGGCAGCATCTGACAGAACAGGTTTGGGAAAAATTGCAGCGTGGCGATAAAAATATCGGGATGCTGCTCAACAGGAATTTTGACATCCGCAGAACAGTGTGTGAAATCAGCAAGGGAAATATTGAATTAGTTGAGGCGGGAAGAACAACCGGTGCGAGCGCGAAATTTACCGGCTCCGGGGGCGCTATCATCGGTACTTTTGAAAATCAACAGATGCTGGAAAATCTGAAAGCAGTATTGAAAAAGAAAAATGCGACTTTAATTATTCCGCAAATCCCTTAATGAAAAATTAATGACACCAATCACAAAAGCGGTGATTCCTGCCGCGGGTTTCGGAACGCGGTTGTTGCCCGCCACCAAGGCGCAGCCCAAAGAAATGCTGACCATCGTGGATAAACCGGTGATACAATATGTGGTGGAGGAAGCGGCAAATTCCGGGATTACGGAAATCCTGATAATTATCGCCAAAGGCAAAGAAGTGCTGCAGTCGCATTTTCAGCCGGATGTTACTTTGGAACAACTGTTAGAGTCGAAATCTAAGTTCGCTGAACTCGATGCGATTCGAAAACTCCGCAACCTGGCAAACATCAGTTTTGCCTATCAGCACGAACAACTTGGTCTGGGTCACGCGCTGCTCAGCGCTGAATCGTTTGCCGCCAATCAGCCTTTTGCCGTTTTGTTGGGAGATACCATGATAGAAACTGCATCTCCGCTGACCGGAAAGTTGTTCGAGATTTTTAATGAAAAAAATTCATCCGTGGTGGCATTGGAAACCGTTCCTTATTCCATCACCTATCGCTATGGTGTTTTTGAAGGAAAAAAAATCGGAGAGCGCGTCTATCAGGCTGAACGCTTAATTGAAAAACCCGTTGCGGGGACTTCAATGTCTGATTTGGTATTTGCAGGAAGGTATGTTTTAACGCCAACGGTTTTTGATGCGTTAAAAAAAACTGCACCCGGTGTCAATCATGAAATTCAATTAACGGACGCTTTGAAACTGATGATGGATGACGCACCGGTTTTCGGCTATCAGTTTGAAGGAAAAAGATTTGATGTCGGGAATAAATTGGATTTCATTAAAACCAATGTGATGTATGGAATGAAACAACCGGAGCTTGCTGATAAATTGAGGGCGTGGTTGAAAGAATTGATTGAGTGAATTTAATTAGCTGTTCCCTTTGACCCGTATTTCTTTGCAAAATTATTTGAATCTACAATAGTAGAAATTTATGATTCGCCTTTGACCAGCTTTTCGTCAGTCACATATTCGAATCTACAATAGTAGAAATTTATGATTCGCCTTTGACAGATAACCTGCCAAAAAAGCGGATTGTTGTTCCGTATTTCAAAGAACGAATAAAGGAAATAAAAAATCAGTCGAGTTTGATTTCGATGCCTGTGCGCCTGATTTCGTCAATGAAGGGGTCGCCTTTCAGGAATTTTTTTTCGGGATAGGGGTGCGGCTCCACATTAAACAAACGAGCGGTTACGGGCGCCAGCAGTTTCCAGTTGTCGAGTGTGTTATTTTTGAAAATGTCGCTTACCAGCAATAAATCAATATCAGAATCGTCATGCGCGGTACCGGTTGACTGCGAGCCGAATAAAATCGCCCGCTTGATGCGCAAATTCATCTTGCGGCACAAGTCAACATATTCCTTTGCCTGCTTTATGGCAGCAGCCCTGCTAATTTTTTTTTGAGCTTTCCGCATTGATTGAAGTATTCGTTACAATTTTTCTTGTTGACAATTTTATAAATATCACTCACATAATCAGGATAACGTCCGGCAATTACAAATTTGTTCATATCCGCGCAAAATGTCAACTCATCCTGTGTCAATTCCAAATTGGTTTGAGCAATGATTTTATTCAAATTATGAGTTTTGGGAGGA
>JBGTCY010000228.1:0-1630 GCA_041748615.1 Chitinophagales bacterium | reverse complement strand
GTTTTTGCTGATACATCAATGTTTGGTCTATATAATTGTCAGCGGTAGGAAGTGTGCTGAAGGGCAGTAATGATTCTATTTTTTCAACTCCGTTTTTATTGAATTTGACGAATTGAATATAGGTATCGCCATATTCCAATTTGTAACTGCCGTTTTTATGCGGCTTTCGCGGATAGTTTGCCATCAGCGCATCGGGAAATCCGGGAACCGCATATTCTTTCTCCCCGCGCACAAAGCGTTGCAGTTGTCCTAACCGCACATTGACGGTTCCGAAATGTTTTTCAAGATGATTTTTGACATATTCAAATGCTTTCACAAAATCAGCTTTTTCGACATTTAAGCCGGTGATAAACGGCTCATCCATCTTTTCTTTAAACAACGGCTCCAGCATTAAGCCGATAACCGTTGCGCCAAGACTTGCGGTGTCTGCTTTTTTATCCCATGTTTGCGCAAGTTGGATTACATCAGCAATGTGCGGATGCTCATCGGGATTTAGCGCATACATCGGTTTCAGTGATTCTAAAAACGGGCTGGTTGAGGGCCATTGATTATCAAATTTTATTTTTTTAAAATCTTCAAAATCAAACTGGGGTTGTGCATTCACTAATTCCATGAAACGGGAGGAGCGGTTATTTTCACCGGGTCGTCCGTCAACATAGTAGGGGAGGCGCATCCGTTCATCATTTTCTTCGATGCAAGTCGCGTTGAAAGGGGTGTTGTTCGTATTGAAAACAAAACCGCAGTCAGGATTCAGACTGAACGGCAAACTGGCCACCGGAATGGCTTCGCTCCAGAGATATTTTGATTCATTGCCGGGTACTAACTTTTTCCAATCATATTCTTCTTTCCTGTCAGGAATCAAGCCGTTGCTGAGATAATAGATATTCCCTTCCTTATCGGCATACACGATATTGAACAGCGCAAGTCCCTGCATGGAAAGCGCTGCTTTAAATTCATCAAAATTGCGCGCCTTGTTCATGTAGTAAAACTGCTGTGCCGCCTTCACGGTTTTAAATGCCATCGCCCGCACCGCGAAATAATTTCCGCCCTTTGATTTCAGCACCATGCCGTGATGTTCGCTCCAAAAAGTTGTTCTTTTCACCGGAACAGTCAGCCATTTTTTAACTTTCACTTTCAGCCAGATGGGTCGTTTTTGCAGTTGATAAAAACTGTCATCTAATTCATATTGAGTCTTTTTTTTGTGGTGCATTTTCAACGCATATACATCCACACCGTCAAAATAATTATAAGTGTGCGCCCAGCCGAGGTGTTCATTATTGCCCATGAAAACTGAAGTGCCGCCCTGGAAAATCGCCCCGGTGATATTCAAACCTTCTTCACTGCTGATGTGCGCTTCATAGAAAGAAAGCGGTCCTTCAATCATGAAATGGGGATTGATGCAGAGATAGGTGTTGCCGTCTTGAGTCAGCAGGTGATTCATCGCGTAGGCATTACTTCCAAGCGGCAGGTTTTCACTTTCATCTTCAAAGGGCAATTCCAAAAACTGATTGTCAAATTTCCCGGCTACAACATCGCCCACTCTCCCCGCAACTCCCGTGAGCGCGGAGAAGGACAACACATAAGCTTGAATGACATCATACGGAGTGATGGGAAACGCTTTTTTCAAGAG
>JBGTCY010000227.1:0-22000 GCA_041748615.1 Chitinophagales bacterium | reverse complement strand
TGTGATGAATCGTAATCGAATACAACACAATTGAATCGCAACCATTCACCGAGCCGCCAACAAGCGTATCATTGAAATTGAGCGAACTGAAATACCAATACCCCGCCACTTCAACCGAATCACAAGCAGTGATGTTTTGGTTGGATGAACTTGTTGAAGCAAGCGTAGTGATAATCGTATGCACGGAATCACAACCCAATTGATTGTTCAGATTCAACACCGTCACTCCCGTATCAGTCGGATTACAAGAAGTTCGATTCTCAAAAGTGCTGACGCTATTGTGAATCGTAATAGAATACGACACGATTGAATCACATCCATTCACTGAGCCGCCAACAATGGTATCATTAAAGTTTACTGAACTGAAATACCAGTTGCCTGCCACTTCCACTGAATCACAAGCGGTGATGGTTTGGTTGGAAGAACTTGTTGAAGCAAGTATTGTGATAATCGTATGCACCGAATCGCAACCGAATTGATTCGACAGATTCAAGACTTGCGTTCCTTCATCAGATGGATTACAGGAAGTGCGGTTTTCAAATGTAGCGTCAGAGGCAAGCAAAGTCGTTGTAATCGTATGAATTGAATCACAGCCGAATTGATTGAGTAAATTCAACACTTGTGTTCCTTCATCAGCCGGATTACACGAAGTACGATTTTCAAACGTAGCATCGGAGGGAAGTAAAGTTGTTGTAATCGTATGCACCGAATCACACCCGAATTGATTGAGCAAATTCAACACTTGTATTCCTTCATCAGCCGGATTACATGATGTGCGGTTTTCAAACGTGGCATCGGAAGCAAGTAAAGTCGTTGTAATGGTATGCACGGAATCACAGCCGGATTGATTCGTCAGATTTAAAACTTGTGTTCCTTCATCAGCCGGATTACACGAAGTACGATTTTCAAACGTGGCATCGGAAGCAAGCAAAGTCGTTGTAATGGTATGCACGGAATCACAACCGAATTGATTCGACAGATTCAAAACTTGTGTTCCTTCATCAGCGGGATTACACGAAGTACGGTTTTCAAACGTAGCATCGGAAGGAAGTAAAGTTGTGGTAATCGTATGCACCGAATCACAGCCGAATTGATTGGTGAGATTCAATACTTGCGTTCCTTCATCAGCCGGATTACAGGAAGTACGGTTTTCAAACGTAGCATCCGAAGCAAGTAAAGTTGTTGTAATCGTATGCACCGAATCACAGCCGGATTGATTCGTCAGATTTAAAACTTGTATTCCTTCATCAGCCGGATTGCAGGAAGTTCTGTTTTCAAACGTGGCATCTGAATCAAGTAAAGTCGTTGTAATCGTATGGATTGAATCACAACCGGATTGTTTCGTCAGATTCAATACTTGCGTTCCTTCATCAGCAGGATTACAGGAAGTTCGGTTTTCAAATGTAGCATCGGAAACAAGTAAAGTCGTTGTAATCGTATGGATTGAATCACAGCCTGATTGATTCGTCAGATTCAATACTTGCGTACCTTCATCAGCCGGATTGCAAGAAGTTCGGTTTTCATAAGTAGCATCGGAAGCAAGCAAAGTCGTTGTAATCATATGAATTGAATCACAGCCGAATTGATTCGTCAAATTCAAAACTTGTATTCCTTCGTCAGCGGGATTACAGGAAGTACGGTTTTCAAACGTGGCATCGGAAGCAAGTAAAGTCGTTGTAATGGTATGCACGGAATCACAGCCTGATTGATTTGTTAGATTCAAAACTTGTGTTCCTTCATCAGCCGGATTGCAGGAAGTACGATTTTCAAACGTAGCATCTGAATCAAGCAAAGTTGTTGTAATGGTATGCACGGAATCACAACCGAATTGATTGAACATATTCAACACTTGTGTTCCTTCATCAGCCGGATTACAGGAAGTGCGGTTTTCAGATGTAAAACTCAAATCAGTAATCGCGAGATTGATAAAGAGGGTGGAGTCACAATTGTAGGGACCAACATTTGAGATTACCTGCGTTGCTCCGTTCACGGGCGAAGCGTAATTTATTCCGTTAATAGTAATGCTTTCCCCCTGGCAAACAGTCGTATCAATCGTAAAAGTTTTTTCCGGAAGAATTGTTAAAAACTGAAAGATAATAGAGTCGCAGCCATTCGAATTTCCATCAATCAAAGTATCTAAATACATTCCCGGAGCGCTCACGTTTGTTCCGCCAATCGTTATATAATTTTCTCCAAAACAAATCACTGGATAAATACTGTCAAATGTAGCGGGACAACAAAACAAATCGGCATTGAAAACTGCGGGCACGTCACCCATGCAACCGATGCTATTCCAAAAGCCTATTTCCCCGTCAGCATAAGTTTTCACGGAGATTCCGCAATCCATCTGCTGCCCCTGGCAATCGCTGCGCGTCTGCAACTGAAAACAGACGCTCCATCCACCGGTCGGTCCGGAGCATAAATGAAAATTCCCATCCCCGTAACTGAGATTCGGATTGGTGGGCGTGGGCGAACACTCACCTGTTAACGGGTCATAGGAAGATAAAAAGAACCAGCCTGCGCCCACATTCGAGCCATTAGGAATATTTGGATTGTTGATATTATTATAATTCACTACACCATCCGAAAACCAAGACCAGCTTCCGGAAGGATTTCCCGCGCAGGGGTTCCACTGGCAATTCGCACATGACTGAATGACGCCTCTTGTTGCGAGCGGTTGAGTGATGTTGACCGGCATCCCCTGTGCATTGAATGACACGGGGTCCCAGCAATCACCAAATGTCGGTACAATGCCATGCAGGTAATTACAGTTTGCCAATACCCATTGGTCAATCGTAAAACAAAAAGTAATGATTTCTCCGGGTGCGTAAGGTCCGTTGAGTGGCGAACCCATCGAGGTAGCCGTTGGAGTGATTGATTTGTTTACTGAACAGGCGGAATTGTCGGGATTGGAAGTAACGCAAATCTGAAAATTTCCTGTAGCGCCATTCGCGTCTGAAACGGCAATCAGGTATGTTGTATTGGGGTTTACGGAGAGTGTATTGCTGACACTCCCGCCAGTACCTTGTGTGCAGGTATTCGTACCCCCGTAGAGTAAACAATCATTGGTAGTGAACAAGGTAAAATAAGGATTGGACAGCGCAGCGCTTGTGATGTTAATCGTCAGCGTGGCTGCATTCGCGGGGGTAGTCACCTGAAACCATACTGTTGAATTCGGATAATCATAACAGTTGTTTCCAGCGAAATCAGGACCGGATGGCGCTCCAATATTACATTCAGTAACGCATACGGGCGCACCGGATATCAATGTCAGCGGACGGGGAGATGCGCAGGCGGTAGGTGTGCAAGGAGGCGTGGTAGAATTTACACATAATGAAAAAGGACCGGGGGTGCCGTTGCCCTGATTCGAAATAATTACATAATATGTTTGACCGGGTATCAGATTGGTGATTGAAGCATTTAAAGGTGAAGCGCCACACGAACTGCCGTTGATAGTGAGATTTCCGCAAGTTCCTGAAGTCAAAATCAATTGTACATTGCCTGCAAACGGAGCGCTGGAGGTCACGGTAGCTTCAAAAATACTCCCTGTCGCAACGAAAGAATACCATACATCTCTGTGGTTGTTTTGATTTCCTCCGGCTTGGCAACCCGCTGTGCCGGTGATGTTGTCCGTAGCATTTACGGTAGTTCCGTTCACACAGGTTCCATTCGGAGTAACTGATTGCGCTCCCGAACACAAATTATTGGCAGGTTGAGTAAATGCGGCATAACTCAACAGCGTGAAAGCGGTAATAAAAGATATGTGTCGGAATGCTTTCAATCGTTATGGTTTTCGTTGAATTATATATGGTGTTTTAAAAGGTAAAAAATCCGGTCGGGAAATTTTAGAACGCGCGTAGAGATACACTTCCAAATCATCACTCAGATACAAAATTTCATCCTCATTTTCCTTTCTGTGTTGTTCCATCAATTCAAAAATTTCAGTTGTCAGCATAAACGCTTTTGGCGTTTTGACAATGAATTGATAAGTGCCGTCAAAATCTTCAATGTCCGGAAATTGAAAGTTTTGTTCTTCTTGAGTGGTGGAAGGTAATTCAATTTGAAATTTTATTTCCCCGGATTCACTCTTTTGTGCAAACACGGGAATAGATAAAAAAATCAGCGCCAATAGTATTATAAAAAAGAATGTTTTCATTTTGAAATTGCAAAAAAAAGAATGTAATTTATTCGGGACTGTTATTAAATGCTAACTCAACAAATCCCCACTAATTTAACAAAATCCGCTATAAATCTCAATAATGATACAAATTAAAAATGGCTTGTTTGTTTTGGGTATTCTTCGAAAAAATTCGGGCGCCAGGAACGCCTTTTAAAACACCCGAAATTCCCCTTTCGGATGCGGCATCACCACTTTCGCTTCCCTGCCGAAACGATGATGCAGATATTCATAGATTTTTTTCTGATTCCCTTTTTGTACGGTCTTCACCGGTTTGTATTTGTCGCGCAGAAAATTTTCCCAATGCGCCATGAAAATGATGCGTGGTTTTGTGAAGGCAACGATTTTGCCGGGATAAGCATGCAGGGGCGCTTTGTTGGCGGTGGAATAAAATCCGACATCCACCGGTTTTTCCGCTAAAATACTTTCCGGAAAAAATCCTTTTGGGTATTCCGCTCCGGAAGACTGGAACCAAATGCGATAGGCGATGCTGCCGTCAGGCTCCAAAAAATCAATCAGGTAGGCAAAAGGTTCGCCCATTTTCCATTTTTTCGCTTTTTGCGGAACAGCGGGTAAATCATGTTCATAATTACCGCCATACAAAGTCAGTCCCAACGCGTGAGGCGGGTGGTCGGCAACTACCGGTAAAATTTGAATCGAAAAATCCGAACTGAAAATTCTTTGCCCGGTTGAATCAAGAGTAGCGGTGAATTCTTCGGCATTGATTTTTTCCTGCGGAAGTTGCGCGGCTGCTGTCAGGTGGTGTGCGGTGGCGCTGCCCGTGATTTTTGCGTCAGCAGGAATGTGTTTTGCCATTACCGGCAAATCCATCAGGTGGTCATAGTGCCCGTGTCCAACAGTGACCATCCGCACTTTGTTCAACTCGGCAGGTGAAACATAATCATAAATAATCGCGGTGTCGGGGATGATTTTTCCGAAGGTGACTTTCCGCGCGGAAGGATTGGATATAAACGGGTCGGTTAAAACCGCATTGTCTTTATAGGTAAAAAGAAAACAGGTCGTACCCAAAAATCGAATGTGCAAGGTGTCTTTCCCGGTTCCAAGTGCATAACTTCCGGAGTGAGAAAAATAGGATAGATGAATTTTTTTGCTGCAGGAGTTGAAACAACAGGCAATGGCGAGCAGGCAAAAGCCGGTCTTAAAAAGATGGAATATCATTGCCCAGGAAAATTATTTTGTATAATCAATGGAGGAACTCCAAAGTTAACATCTATACTTTCCCTGAGTAATGTTGTCAAAATAAGATTCATCAAGGGACAGGGGACAGGGGACAAAGGGCGGAGGGACGAGGGAAATTACCCGAAAGACCCCTTTTACAACTGAGAATACAAAAGGTTGGGCGCACCGAGTCTCGTTTCTTTCGTGTGTCGCATTTGTAGCTTTGCTCGTCAGAAGGGCAGGGTGGTCTATTGGCGAATACAAAATACAAGCAGCGGATGATGATGGATGAGAGGGTGCATTTTTCCTTTTTAGGTCGCGGGTCAAAAAATCGGAAATGCTTCACGAACAATGGAGACACAGGAAACCGAAAAGACGACTATTCGACTTTTATCTCACGTCTCAAATCTAATATCTATTCCTTCACCACCCTCCTATCCACCTTCCTTTCTTCCGCATTAAGGACGACAAGGTACGTGCCCGGAGTGTAGCGCGACAAATCACACTCGAACTGCGAGCCGCTTACGCGCCTGTGTTGCAGCCGCCTGCCCTGCAAATCGAACAGTTGCAGCGTGGCGTTTTCCACGGGCTTCGTGAGCGTGATGATGCAGATGGCGGATGTGGGATTGGGATAGAGCATGGCTATGTCTAATTCAGGCTCTTCCGGCTCATGATGTTCGTGGATGATGAGCGTTTCCGCTTCACTTGTTTTGCCCGTGCCGCCTCCCGGGGGTGGATTTTCTTCGGTGCATATTTTCCGCTTGATGCGGTTGCCTGCGGCATCGTATTCGAATTGGATGCAATAATTGGTTTGGGCAACTGAAGAATATGTCATTGCCGTAAGTAAAATCAGGGTGATGAGGGTGAAGGGATTCATGACTTTAAAATTTTAAAGATCGAATAATATGTTGATTGTTTTTTGTATTATGTTTTATGCAGAAATACTTTAATAAAACTTTAAGGAATAGAAGCATAAATGATAACATTAATTTTAATTGCACAATAAAAATAAAGGAGGTGTTTCGATTTCATTGCTTACAAACCCTGCTTTGTTTTTGATTTTGATTTTATAAATAACAGTATCATTAGGATATTGAGTTGAAGGTATGCAAGCACTGCCACCTTTATAACAACATATCCCCGATAATGTAACTTCGATTTCACCACTTATTGACGCATTCAGGCTTTCGTATATCGGGAAAATAAAAAGTTGAAAGCAATCTACTCTGGTATCAGTTATCCATATCACGGGTAAGAAGGTGGTGTCAAAGCAGATTTGGGCGCAATAATCAAGGCAATCCCACCATTTAACCCAGTCAAAATTGCCCGTCCCGTCTTTAAAAGAGAATTTAATCTTAATACTATCATTCTGCTGTATCTGGCTTCTGCTTAATGAAACATCATATATGTAAGGTGTGTTTGAAAATTGCTCGTCTGATATGCAATAATAAATTTCACATGGTATTTTACCGATTTTCTGACAAGTATTTATTTTATCCTTTTTACAGGAAAAACATATAAATACAATTAATATCACAAAGTGGTTTTTCATAAGCGTAATTTTTTTATTTTACCGGCTTTATGAAAGTCGGTTGCAATATAATTACATTTATATTATACATAAAATTATTAATGTCTATACGTTTTTTTAATTATCTATTACTTTAATCAAGCTTACATCATCAATATAGATGTAACTTCCAAGGGCACGTCTGCTTGTTTGAATAAAATGTTGATTTAAAACCTTTTTTGCTTTTTTGTTAGTTAAACCTTTTTCAAATAATCCTATAGTCAAGTAAACCTCCTGTCCTGTTGCAATAAACTCATTTTCAACTTTTATCCAATTCATAATTATTGAAGTATCTACAGGCAGATTAAACTGTAAGATAAGATTGTTTGCTCCGCAAGACAGATGTTCATACTTATTCTTTGCCCTTATTTCAGGCAATATATACTCATTAGAGAAGCAAGCATTAATTAACGGACAATAATTTTCACTTGAGTCCGCCAAACTAACATAAAATGATAACCGGTACTTTTCATTTGCAACTAGTTTTTTAACAAGTTTTGTCTGAATATATTCCCTGTAATTTTTCTCAACATCAGATAAACTTAAACCTACGTAACAGTTGCCTGAGTTAGGATATTGATACCCAAAAGTATTATCAGGAACATTTACGGATTTAGCATCGCCATATAACGCGCATGAACAGAAATAATCAGAACTTCTATTGGCTGAAGATTGTGTCCAGCCAATACACGCATCTAAATCATTCACTCCTTCCGGACATCTTAGGTTCATTTCAAAAGAACCATTTATTATTAACTCTTGACCGTAAATGTTGACACAAGTAGTTGAAAAAAATAAAAATATTATAAACACATATAGTATATTTAGCATTGTTTTTAAATTTATTTAAACATGCTTAAAGGTCCTCTAAATTGAGCTTTAATTGTTATTGACCTGTTAATACTAATAGTCGGTAAGCTTACTAATTCAACTAGAAAATCTTCGTCAAAAATTGTTGTTGATTCTTCGCCAATAATAAAATGAGATAGATGTCCTTGGAAAATATTATTCCTATTTAATGTTTTTAGTTTTATCGGATCGCTTTGAAGAATTCTATCACCCGCATTAAATACTATATTTTTATTTTTAAATGGATATCTTCTTATATCTGCACTTACATCCGTATCTCCCAATCTGTTAAACTCAAATCTTACTTGTCCTGTAAATGCGTTAATTTTTTTCAAGTTATTTAGATTAATATTATTTGTTGTCAAATTTTGAACACTAAAGAACCAAACGACCGGTATGGGATTGGGTGCATTAATATTTATTTTGCCAATAGGTATCCATCCCTTAGTTTGCTCGACCGGTATGCCTTTAACACTCTTTCCAAGGTTTTTAAAAAAATAGTCAAAAGAATTATTTAATGCGCCTTTGCTCATAAAGGCGCGATTTGTTGACCACTTGTGAAGTGCATGGTTTGTTGACAATGGGCTACTCGGATCAATAAAGGACATTCCGTAAGAAACACCAAAGCCGATAGCGGCTCCGATGGCGGTTCCAGCAGCATATCCTTTCCATCCCTTTTGCCAATATTGCTTCGTAAACGGGTTCCATGTTCCAGAAGCAACTCCCCCACCCACATATCCTCCAATAGCTGCACCTACCACAACCGGTATCCACCACGCCATCTCCCCATCAGGATCAACATAACTGAGCGGGTTATTAAAAACATATGAATACCGATTATAACTCTGCGTGCTAAACGGGCTTTGCACATAATTATCAGGCGAGAGCATCCTGCCTAAGACGGGGTCGTAGAGCCGCCCGTTCATGTTGATGAGCGCAAACTGCGGCACGTGCTCATGCCCGGTGAAGCCTCTATACATCCATGCAGGCACATCGGGAATGTTATTGTATGTCCAGTTGTTCGGGTTTCTACGCCTGCCCCATGCATCAAAATTCTGCTCGGCTACAATGTCGCCCTGGTCGTCCGTAACGGTGAGGATGCTACCGAGGTGGTCGGTGTAAACGCAGTAATATTCCACATCCGTACCATCATCTACTACGATGGCTGCCAGACCTGTGGGGCTGCCGATGTAGTGGATATGGCGGGGATTATAAATGTCGTCAAAATCAATTTCATAATAAAATATCCACAGTGAATTTTTCAAAGAACTAATCTAATTTATTATTACTGATAAAAAACTTTATTTATAATTTTACAAGTAGTTCTTGAAATTGATATTTCTCCTCCTCCGCCTAATTCTTCTTTACTTACAATAGCATAGTGTATTTCATAAATATCATCATTTTCATTATTTATTACCGTTCTTTTTAGTTTGTTAATTTCATATCCGTTCTTTTTCATTTCCTTATCGGCTAATTGAATTGCAATGTCCTGATTACATTCTTCGATTTTCATTGTTCGAATATTATTAGTATTACATCCTAAGAATAAAGATATCAATACACTTTGATAATATAAATTGTATTTTTTCATCTTATTGAATTATAAAATGGATTGAATATATATGGATTAAAGTAGTGATTGCCTGACAGTAATGTTGATTGTCCATGTGGAACTTGCAGATAAAAATTACTTCTTCCTATCACATAAGAATTTACACGTGCTACAGAATTATTAAAAGCTATGTCGGCACCACTATGTGGTTCTATCCAATTTGGACCAGCATTAGGGTGAGTGTGAAAAAAACCAACTGCATTTGACGGCCTAGCTGTTGGAGTTATTCCTGACCTATGCCCGGGTTGCCACATTTCTATACTTCCATTTGCTAATAACCATCCCCCGTACTCCTTACCTCTTGTAAATGATTTTTGTGTAGCACGTGTCATTGTATTAAACTGTTTTCTTGAAAATCCTTGTCCATGTGCTTTAAAATTAATTGCCTGTTGTGTTTGATAAGCACCCCAAGCCACAACGCCTCCTATGGCTGCTGACTTGAGTATGTCTTTGGCATCACCTCCATTTAAAGCCGTATTTATTAAACTGGATGTTGAGCCACCTACAAATGCTCCCGCACCGCCCGAAATATAACCGCCTAAAGCGCCACCAGCCAATCCACTAACGGCACCTTTCCAAAATCCATCTATTGGATTTCCTCCAGCTAAAGCATTAAATCCAAACCCACTTATTGCACCGGCAGTGGCACCACCAATCCCGGTAGCAATAAGACCGCCAAATTGAGATGATATCGTAGCCCCTAAAGATGTTGTTACAGCGCTACCTGCTGCGCTTGATAATCCTCCGATTGCCGCTCCTCCCAAAATATATCCAAACATCGCCCAACCCTCTGCGCCTTTTGCCTTGCCAATTTGCCAACCAGAAGTACCCCCTAAAACCGCTCCTATTATAACTGGCACCCAAATAACCTCCCCATCCGGATCCACATACCTCATCGGATTATTCCACACATAACTATACCGATTATAACTCTGCGTACTGAACGGGCTTTGCACATAATTATCAGGCGAGAGCATCCTGCCGAGCACGGGGTCGTAGAGCCGCCCGTTCATATTGATGAGCGCAAACTGCGGCACGTGCTCATGTCCGGTGAAGCCTCTGTAGAGCCAGGCGGGTACATCGGGGATGTTATCATAGCTCCAGTTGTTGGGATTTCTTTTTCTGCCCCACGCATCAAAGTTTTGCTCGGCTACAATATCGCCCTGGTCGTCCGTAACGGTGAGGATGCTGCCGAGGTGGTCGGTGTAAACAGCGTAGTATTCTATGTCGGAGTTTGCTACTACAAAGAAAAATTTTCAAAGAACGATTTATTCTCTATTCACACATTTATATGCACAAGTTAACCTTCGTTAAATTCGTGCCTTTAAGGATTAACCTTAAACTTTATTGGAATTGTATATTTAACACTCATAGGTATAC
Source organism: Chitinophagales bacterium (assembly GCA_041748615.1). Classification (GTDB taxonomy): domain Bacteria; phylum Bacteroidota; class Bacteroidia; order Chitinophagales; family CAIOSU01; genus JBGTCY01. The sequence goes on along the minus strand of JBGTCY010000227.1, from coordinate 11,230 downwards.
CTTTTTGGTAGGCTGGTTTACTAAATTTAATGAGTTTTGCGACACGCAATGCTTCTTCATCTAAATCATTTCGCACTCCTTTTACAATCGCATGTCTTGATGTCGTCCCATCTTTTTCGATCCAAAAAGACACTGCAACTATTCCCTCAAGACTGTCTGCAATTGCTGTATTTGGATATATAATATTTTTATCTATAAAGGACAAAATATCTTCACTTTTATCAAATAATGGAGGAAACTCAATAATTGAAATTAAATCAGACTCTATCGAATCCTTTTCCTGAGCTTTAGCAATTAAAGCATTCCAGCATAATAAAATTAAAAACCATTTCACCATCTTCTGGGTATTGAATAAAAAAATTTGGACTTAGGATAGGTAGCATAATTTATTGAAATTCCTAATTGAAACTCCCATCGGTACAATGCCGTTTGATAAAATTCCACTCCTTGAAAAGGAAAATTATGATTTGGATAAAGGCCTTGATTTTTAAATGCGTACAAATAACCGTACGTTTCTTCAACAAAATACTCCATATTCAATCCTCGCATTTCGTTGGGCACCTGCTTTATTGGCTTCCCGTGCTTAATTTTGTACGAACTATAAGATTCCTTTTTATAGGTTGCATGTAAAGTGCCATAGTTATCAAAAGCAAACTCCCCATAAGAAATTTCTCCTGTATTAGGATTTGTTACTCCCCAATAACCCTCAGCTTGATAATTGGTACTCGTTTTATTAGGAGCATATGTCCCTTCAAATCCAAAATAATCTAAAATATCCTGTCTGGCTACTCCACGTGCCATCATATTATTAAATACCTTCTCATTAGAAAGAAATTTTTCACCTCGGTGTAAATTTTTGAAATTTTCAGAAGTAAGTGTTGTCATAGCAGCTCCTCCTATTGCACCCCACAACGCTCCCTGCCCTATATTATTTCCCCACAACGCAGCATCTAACATACCCGTAGCAGCTCCTTGCGCAGCACCTAAAAATAAATTTCCTGCAAAGCTTAAACTCGCTCCTCCAATTATAGAAAGCGCTCCACTTGCTCCTCCAACCAACGCTCCTTTCCATAATCCATTATACCATTTTTCGTCTGTTCCATCTGTACGAATGGCGCCATAAGCCGCACCATAAACCGCTCCAATGATAATCGGCACAAACCAAACCTCCCCGCTCGGGTCCACATACTTTAGCGGATTATTTACCACATAACTATACCTATTATAACTCTGCGTACTAAAAGGTGATTGCACATAATTATCAGGCGAGAGCATCCTGCCGAGCACGGGGTCGTAGAGCCGCCCGTTCATATTGATGAGCGCAAACTGAGGCACGTGCTCATGTCCGGTGAAGCCTCTATACATCCATGCAGGCACATCGGGAATGTTATTGTATGTCCAGTTGTTCGGGTTTCTACGCCTGCCCCATGCATCAAAATTCTGCTCGGCAATTACTTCACCTTCATCATCGGTAACGGTGAGGATGCTGCCGAGGTGGTCGGTGTAGGTATAGTTATACACGAAAGGTCCGGAAGCGGTTTTAGTAACAATAGCTGCTAAACCTGCGGGGGAAGTGATGTAATGAACATGATGAGCGGTAACCCCGTCTCCTGTCCTGTATTCATAATTGCCCAGATAATGGCGGGTTGCTATCACATCATTGTTTTCCTTGAGTTCCATATACCTGCGCTGATAGTCGAAGCCGTAGGTGTAAGTCAATTCATAGTCGCCTTCGGTGATCTTCTCAGGCTGGTGGAAGGGGGTGTAGGTAATGTCCTGGGTGAGGGAGGGAATGTCGTTGGGGATGAAGGCATTGGGAAAGAGGTCGTCATCGTCATTCACGCGGGTGACAGCATTTATCTTGTGCGGGCTATAGACCAACTTGCCCGCATCGGGTTTGGTGAGGAGGTTGCCGTTGGGGGCGTAGGTGTAGTTCCTGACGAAACTCAGTGTGGTTTCGTTAATGTTTGAAACAAGTGACGAGGTCAGACGGTTGAGGTTATCATAAGTGAAACCTTCTTTCCAATCTTTGATTTCGTCTTTGCGTTCGGTGATATTGCCACTAGGAAAATGATAGGTCAACTGCAAATCCTGTACGTCTTCGGTATAAAAGCCGGTCGGAATGCCGCGAAAATATCCGATGGTTGAATTCAATCCATTGCCAAGCGTGTAGGCTTTGCATTGCCCCAAGCCGTTATATTGCGGATTGGAAAAGAATACCGTATTCAAATCATCTTTGTTTTTTATGTCGGTTAGAAAACCATTGGTGTCAAAAAAATATTTAATTCCGAAGTTGGAAGGGAAAGTAACGGTTTCTGTATTATCATATCTATCGTATGTATAATCAGTCAAGAAGTTTCCTATCGGGAACGCTTCTTTCACCTGCGTGGTTCTGCCGAACTGGTCATAAGTAAACTCCTGATTGTAGCCGTTGAAACCGGTTATTTTTTTGATTTGGTTAATGCCGTTGCCGGTTTCGACATAGTCATATTTGGTTTCACCTTCCGGTCCGTCACGCAGGGTGATGCGACCGAGCAGGTCATACTCCATGTCATACTCATTGCCGTTGGCATCTTGCTGCCATTCCAATTCGCCAAAGGCGTTGTAGCGGTATTGGGTGATTCCGGAATTTTTATCGGAAAGAAGGGTTTGCCTGCCGCAATGGTCAAACTCATGGTAGGCAAGTGTAACGTTGCCTAACTTAACAGATTTTTGGTTGCCATCTGCATAATAGTCATAGGTAAGTATGCCGCCCGAATCGGTAGAACGGATGACTTTGCCTGAGACATCGGTGATGGTGGTGTGTTGCTGCGAAGCGGGGTTGGTAACGGTGGCGGTGGTTCTTCCGTTTTGATAGGCATAACTGTAATTAGTGCTGCCTATAATCGTGGAAACTGTTTTCAGTTGGTTGTAGCCGGTGAGGTCGTCATAGCTATAATCGGTTTGGAAGTGTGATGAATTTTCAGATGAATAATGGTCATGAATTTCAGTAATCACGTTGCCCCTGTAATCATAGCGTGTAAAGCGGTCGAGCCATTGACCATTAAAACCTTCGGTCTTTCGCTTGGTTTCACGCCCGAAGACGTCATACCATATTTTCACATCGGGTTTGCCGGGATGTTCGGTTAGTGCATAAAAAGTAGTCGGGTAGCTGCTGCTGAAAAATTCATCCCAGTCAAAAGAAGTACTGATGCTATATTCATCAGAAGTATTTTTTTTAACGGTTACTTCCGAAGTTCTGCCCCACTCGTCATATACATATTCCGTAGTATTACCGTCAATACCGGTAACGGAAACAGGCTTGCCCCATCTTGGATTATAGGTGTATGACATATCCTTGTTCAATGAATTGCGGATGGTCGTTGGATAGCGTTTTTTAGCATCATAAAAATAAGACGTTGTTCTTGCATCAAGCCCGCTGGCTGAAACGGTTTCTTTCGTTAAATTGCCAAAGTCGTCATATTCATATTCCGTCAAAACCTCGCATGGCTTATTTGCAAATTCAAACATTTTTTTAACAGCGCCTTCATTATAGTATTCAAACTTCGTAGCATTTATAAAATGCTGTCCGCTGCGCGATATTTTGGTATTAACCTGGAGAGGTTTCGAAGGAACAGGAGAACCTATTGCAAAATAAGCAGGTGATTCGGTTTCAATGATTTCAATGCCGTAGTTCCCGGTGCTTTTCAGAATGTTGCCGAAATTGTCATAATTAAATAAAGTTTTCACCTGAGCGCCTGAATAATCGCGTTGTTCGGATTCTCTTACCCGCGGGTAATAGTTGTAACATCCCGGCATTCTGCCGCAGGGAAACTGATTGTCATATTCGATAAATCCTATCAAAGCTCCGTTAGGGAGCATGTTAGTTGTCTTTTTCAATGCAGGCAGGGCGGACTCCATGTTGAATATATACTCGTCAACAGTTTTCTGGAAAACGGCAGTACCCGTTCCCGAAATGTTCATGTTTTCAGCAGTTATTTTAGTAAATCCCAGGAACCCGCGCCCCGAACGGTGTACCTTTGCCTGTTCATATTTAAATTCAGTTTTATTTACCCCACCGATTCCATCTGTTGTAGCAATATACGATACAGCATGCATGCCCGTCTGCACATTGTTCCAGGGATATGCGAGAGTTGCCCCTTTTGTGTAAAAGGAATTATTGGTTAATAATTCATAATCAAATGTTACCGTTCGATTGAATCCATTCCTTAACTGAAATAAAATTCTTTCTTTACCATCTCTCTTGAAATAGATGAAATCGTAAGATGAAGGCGATGTGGGGTTGATTGCGTCAGCACGTCCATCACCATTAAAATCGCCTACTAGATTATAATCCGCAATAAAGGATTCGTTGTAGCCCCACAACATGGAGCCGCAGACTTGATTTCTTTCAAAACTACTGCCCCGGCTGTAATACATGATTACTTTTTCATTAAACAGAGCATTATACCCATGCATGATATCGGATTTGCCATCACCGTTAAAATCGGCAATAGTCAGCTTATCGAGCAAATCGTTGGAATCAAAGCGGGGCATAGGGTCAAACAGCGGGGCGGAAGGCGGGTATATTCTTTCATCAAAACTTTTTCCGGTGGAATAAGCTACCGACCAGGTATCTGAGCTTTTTACCCTCGTTAAAATATCCGTCTTGCCGTCTCCATTAAAATCGCCATGGAATATGTCGTGCCAGAAGGTTGGATAGCCCAAACCTGCACCATTATCAGCTACACTGCGGGCTATATAAGCTGATGAATTTAGATTATCAATAGAAAATATATCGCATTTTCCGCCATCACTTTCATCTCTTATCACCATTAATTCATGCTTGCCATCACCATTAAAATCAACTACAAAAACTCTGTCAAATCTTAATGAAACTATAGATTCTAACGAATATATACCTAATGGTAAGTCAATATTTAATGGAACATTAAATTCACCTTTTCCAGGGAAATTTAAAAATGCTTTGGTGATAAGCACAGGGATGCCATTGATTACCCGAGATTCTGCAAGAAAAGTAATGAAATCCATCCTGCCATCGCCATCAAAATCGCCAGGGAAGAAATAATTTCCCGAAAGATTAATATAATTTCCTAATGGGACAGGAGCATTAATAGTGCTAAAATTTGTCAAGCTGATATTACCTCTATAAATTGTTACATTATCAAGCCTGTTATATGAGCCATCGTATGAAGTCTTTAATATCAAAAAATCATCTATACCGTCTCCATTGTAGTCTGAAGCTATAAATCCATAGTTAGGGATATCTGATCTTCTTGTAATAACTGTACCATCATCCAACGTAGGACTGGTATATTTGAGTGTAAACTGACCGTTAGGTTCGCGCATGTAAATTTTAAATTTCTTGTGATACCTTTTATTTCCAACAACTTCATAAGTAGCAACGAGCAGGTCTGTCAATCCATCGCCATTGAAATCACCCGGGAAAATATCCGCATTATCCTCCTGAACGGAGAAGCTGCCGCTGGGTCCAAAACAGCTTTGAGGCTGGTCGCCATACCTGAATTTCGTTGAGTTCAAATCGGAACCCGATGCACCATATTCGATAATTTCTTTCAAATACGTATAAATGTTATCGTTGGCATATTTAATTTCATAGGTTTTAAAGGGTAAATTGTTATCCGCTGTGATTATGATGTTTTTAAGCAAATGGTTCACAGCGATTTCCGAGCCTGCCGTGTAAATTTTATTTTCGTCAATCCTGCCGCCTTCGTATTCAAATTTAATATTATTGTAAGCGGTTAAGCCCTTTTGTGGATTTACTGTATATTCAATTTCCGTTATTCTCGAATCTCTGCTGCCATTATCGTAAGAAAAAATTATAAAATTTCCATAGTTGTCAATTATTTTATTGAGACGCCAGAATATCACTTTATCATTATCTTTATTTAAAAAACGGGCATTAGGATGATTGCCGAATTCCATTATAAGTCCTTCTTTGGTTTCCACCTTAAACCATAATGGTCCGTTCGCAATATTCCCACCTAAATATTCATAAGATGAAATAATAGAAAAATCTTCTATTTCGGTGAAATACATTGTGCCATCTCCGCCATAGTATTGTCCGCCAAAAGCTTTTATCAGCTTATTGCCGTCAATTGCAAACAGGTCGTTAGTAGTAAGGGAAACGGGCGTTACTTCATTATCCGGAAACATGCTTTTCCCTACGCGTGAAATTACGGGTAAACCGGAAATGCTCCACCCCATGCCAAGATGCCCGTTACCCGCCTGCGAATTATACACTAAAGCTATATTGGGTACCATGCCATTCGTTCCGGGCGGTAATGGAATCGGTATGGTGTAGGTTGACGCACCCGTAGGTGTAGTGCCTTCAATTCCTATAATTGTACCTACGTCTTTATCTGTATTTATAGTAATGTTAGTGAAATCAGTTCCATATAAAGAAGACTCATATTCTATCGCATGCTTTTCTGCATGTTTAAACACAGGCGGCATATAATCCGGCATCTTCCACTCATACAGCAATACACCCGATGCGTTGCGCTCCTCGATGATGAAAGAATAGCTGCCGTAAGCTAAGGTGAAATCGAGCTTATTGGCAAGCGTGGTCGTGGTGTCGGCATACGCCAACTGCTGCGTGTCGGCATCGAACACTTTCCAGATGAAGGTGTTGGGCGTGGCGCCACAGGGATACACGGAGGAGTAGTCGCTGTACCACAGGCACACCTCGTCCGCGGCAGCCGTGTCGCTGCACTCCACCGCCACGTTGGCGAACAAGCGGAGGTCGGGGCAGTCAATGCGGAACACTGAAGTGTCTCCGGGCGTCTTTTTCACGATGCGCATGAGGTAGTCGCTACCGGGCGTCAGCCCCGCAAAGCTGAGGTACTTCACAGGCATGTCGCTGCCCACCTGTATGGTATCAAGAAAAACGGTGTCCGCGCAGGCGGCATAGAGTTCAACGGTTTCGATATTTAGCGAGAGGGTGTCGCTTAGCGTGTTACACAGACGAAAGAGGTTGTGGCTGTCGGCATCAGCCGTGAAGCGGAACCACAGGGCGGTGTCGGGGATTTCAAACACGCGGCTGACGCGCTCGGGCAGGTAAAACGCCCGGTCGCAGGCGCTGCCGTCATTGCAGTCGGGTGGAGCCGCCTTGTCGTGCAGCACGAAAGTCTGAAACACGCTGAAGCTGTCAGTCGTGAAAGCCCGGTTGCCCGCGTCAACTGTGCCGGTCGCCTGCTGCCAGCAGTTGCCGTCCCACCACGAAAGCACGAGGCTGTCAGGAACGAGCATGTTATCGCCCCCGGCTTCCGCCTCGCGGTAGCGCAATGTGAGCCGCATGGCGGGCAGCGTGTCGTAACCATCGGCTGACAGTTGCCAGTAGCGGTCGGCAATCAGCAGTTGGTTGCTGTCGAGAAACCTGCTGGCGTCTTCGTCAAACACACCGGGGTAGGGGAGGTTGTCATTGCCGGTGCGGAAGGTGGCGAACGTCAGCGCGCCATGAATGCCGTCCCCGGCTTTCAGCACCTCGAACTCCACCGTGAGGTCATCGAGCGTGTCGCCCCCGGCAAGCGGGATAACGTACCTGCCCGTGTTGGCGCCAATGCTCCAGATGATTTTTCCCCACAGCGTGTCTTCGATGATTTTGCCGTTTCCGGCTTGCAGGGCAGCCGTGTCGCCATTATGGAGGAGGAGGGTATTGCCGTTAAGCCTCAACGTGCCGTCATCCAACTGCAGGGCGCTGTTGATTTCGAGGCGGGAATGCGCGCCTTTCAGTTCGAGGGCGCCTGCCGAGCGGGCGGTGTCGGTGCGGATGTAGCCGTAGTTGTGTATGGCGCTGCTGCTGTCATGGTACATGCCGCCACCCTGAATGTTGACGCTCGTCCCCGGGGCGATATACACTTTGAGACCGGTGTTGGTGAGCCAGGCTTGGGAGCATACCGGTAGTGCGTACAGCGTACAGAGTAGTGTGATAATAGACATGAGACGTGAGATATGAGATGTGAGACGGGGGTGTGTGTGCTCTGTCATTGCGTGTGTGTTCCCTGTCATTGCGGATGGAGGCTTTGCGACATTCCGCAATCCCCTGGGGGAGATGTAATTAGACGTGAGACGTGAGATATGAGACGTGAGACAGGAGGGTGTGTGCTCTGTCATTGCGAATTCCGGTTGCGATGGCAAGGCGCGATGACACCGGGATGACCTGTTCCGGTTATTTCGGAAAGCAATCCCCTTTGAACAAGCGGCATTACTATTTGCAGCGCTTGTTTTGTTATCTGAAAATATGAAAGCTGAATTCATGACTTTGTTTTTTTCGTACAGCGTAGTGCGATGTGCGACTTGCGCCCGTTTAACCCGCAAGGTTTTTTTTCAACCTTGCGGGTTTGTATTCCAAACCGCATTACGCTGTACCATTTAAAAAAATCTCAATGAACTATCTTGCCTTTCCCGCCCGGACAACGAACCCCGACCTGACTCCTTCTCTTTTGGAGAAGGACAGAAAGCGAAGCGCTTCAGGATGAGGCTAATTTCTCAATGAACAACCCTGCCTTTCACTGTCGTCCGTGGTCTGTGGTCTGTTGTCTGTGGTCTGTTGTCTTCTATTGACTATCGTCTATGGACAATGGACCAACGACTCACTGCGCCTCCACCCCCGTAAACACCAACCACTTCGAGCCGCTCACCACAATCTGATAAAAATTATCGCTGTCATCATCCTGGATGTAAGCCGTCCATCCGTTGCCCTTTGATGCGGGGCTGGTAAAGAGGCTGTTCAGTTCCGTAGTGGTAGGCGGGTTGCTGACATTATAAGAATATATATTCTGCTTGATGTCGCCATTGACGTGGAGTTCGGTGTCGGGGTTGTTGGTGTTGATGCCGATGCCGTAGCGGGTGATATGTACGCTGCTGCTGTCGGCTCCCTTTACTTCGAAGCTCATGCTGACGGTATCCATTTGCAAATAGCTGCCTACAGAAGTAGAAATATCGCCATGAAACATGCCCATCCCTTGTTCCTTCATCTGAAACATTGATGAATTACTTGCGTTTTTTGTAATTAAGTTGATGCCGCCAAGTTCCGATGATGCGTCAGGTGACATGGCGATTACACCCATTGATTCTTCGTTATTTTTTCCATAACCCCAATAGGTGAATGGTAGCGTATTGGTTTTCACCATTCCTAAAAAAACGGCTATCGTATCGGAGCCGCTCGTGGTATCCAACATACCAAGCATGATTTGCTGCGTTTGATTTTCAAACAATATCATACTATCCAGTTTGACTGCCATCGGGGTATCCGTTTGAGAAAAATTGCCATCGTTCATCAAAAAGAAATTGTAGGGAAAAACCGATGTCATCGTATCGCTTTGCATACTCACGTTACCCGTGACATGTAAGTTGTTTTGCAGCAATTTTCCGATTCTCACGCCTTCGTCCGTAATTTCAATTCTTCCATCCTCGCCATAGACTTTACCCAATACCATGCTTGCCGTATCAATGCGTAAACCGAGTATTGTCGAGAGGTCATCGGTGTCCGGAATGTTCGTACCCAGCATGAGTGCAGAGTCGGTCATGAAGATAAATTGCGCGAAGGTTTCATCCCCTCCGTGCAACAGATAGCTGCCCGCAGGATTAAGGATGAAAAATGAGCCGGAAGAAGCCTCGTCAAAATTTCCACCGTCCATCGAAATGAAGAAAAGACCTCTTTCCTCAGATTCGAAGCTATGATTGATTCCAATAACATGCGCACTTTCCGGACTCTTATATCCCAGCATTCCGCTGATGTTGCCCTGGCTACAAGCGCCCATTTGCAAAACAAACATTTGCGTATCCGCCACACTGCCGATAGTATCCATAAGCCCCATCATAATATGCGGGCGACCAGGGGCTTGAAGCGTATCCAACCCTTCGCAGATATGCGAGGTGTCACTGTTCATGATAAAAAAGCCGAGAGGCGCGCTTAGTTCTGTCTGCGTGTTGGAAGTCAGAAACACATTGCCCGCCACCCCGAATGCGGGAACCACCACGTCAGGCAACGAATCAGGATGCATGCCAATCAATACATTGCCGCTGTTGAAATAGATATCATTTCCGCTCGTGTTCCACGCGCCATCACCCAAAGAAAGCGGCTCGCCATTGAGCAGGTACTCCGTGGCGTTCACTGCGCCCGCCACATCCAATTTAGATTGAGGCGAAATCTTACCGATACCCACATCGCCACCGAAAAATGATTTGGCGGTGCCGGAGGCATAGAGGTTAAATGAACTGCTGTCAGTTTCATGGTTGTGAAGCAGGGCGGCAGCGCGGAAGCGGTCGGGAAATAAAGTATTGAGGGAATCAAGGACATCCAAATCCTGTGTTTCATAATCCTGGTCTATCACTGACGCATATAACCCGATATTGTAAAAAGCATTTTCCGAAACGGCAGTAACGTAGGAGCCGATATTAATTCCCGCTCCGTAATGCGCGGAATTCATTGAACCGATTAAAAATAAATCCTGTCCGGCATCTGCATTAGCAGCGGAAATCATACCGACTACGGTTGGCATCTCAAAATTTTGCATAGTGCCTCCCGCTCCGATATAACGCACATTGGTGCCTATTCCTACAAGCGTATTAGATTCGCCCTCAATAAAAGAGAACAAGCCGGCAGCGGCAGATTCAGGGGAGCCTTCATGTACGGTTTGAATAATGACATTACTATAAAAATCATCAGGCTGCGCGTCAATTTCAGCTGAAAACTGATTGATAAAACTTGAATTATTTCCCGCAGCTACATTTACAACAATCCCCGTCTCTCCCCTCACCGTGAGCGTGCCTTCGGGCGCGAGTGTGTCGCTGCCCGCGCCAATGGAAACGGCTCCCGCATTAAAAAAATATCATTCATATTTTCCTGCCACTGCCCGAAGTTTTTCCAGACGTCATAGTAAAACAGCAGCTTGTTCAAATCGGTATCGAAAACAATGAGTCCGTCAGCCGGGCTGTCAATGCTGTCGCGTTCAGCGGTGGAGAGGCGCGGTGGCAGAAAACCTTTTTTGCCGAACACTTCCAACTGCGCGGAGGGATGCGCGGTCTTGAGCGTATCGCCTATGGCGACCTGACAATTCCCTTTGGTTCCTCCAAAAGGAGAAAGTTGCCACGCGCAGAGCAGTGTGAAGGCGATGATTTTGAAAGGGATATTAGCTCTTAGATGGGAGATGTGTGCAGCGATTCCCTCCCTCCGAGGGATGGAATCGCTATTTGGGAAAAAGGG
>JBGTCY010000226.1:0-44871 GCA_041748615.1 Chitinophagales bacterium | reverse complement strand
AATCACCTCAGAAAAAGCCTTAGTGAAGTTGATATAACAGATATTAGACTTTAGATGTTAGATTTTTGCAAAGTCCTTCTTTTAATAGAACTTATAATTTTTCCCCGGATAGAACGCATCCGCGCCTAACTCTTCCTCGATTCTCAGCAGTTGATTATACTTCGCGACTCTGTCTGAGCGGGAGGCTGATCCGGTTTTTATTTGCCCGGTATTGAGTGCGACTGCGAGGTCGGCAATGGTTGTATCTTCCGTTTCGCCAGAACGGTGACTCATTACGCTGTTGTAAGAATTTTTTGATGCGAGGTTCACTGCGTTAATCGTTTCCGTGAGACTGCCGATTTGATTCACTTTCACTAAGATGGCGTTCGCGATATTTTGTTCAATGCCTTTTTGCAGCCTTTTTACATTCGTGACAAACAAATCATCGCCTACCAGCTGAATACGGTTGCCGGCTTTTTCCGAAAGTATTTTCCAGCCTTTCCAGTCGTCTTCCGCCATGCCGTCTTCAATGGAGATAATCGGATATTTTTTCACCCAATTCTCCCAATAAGCAACCATCTCTTCGCTCTTCAGTTTTCTGCCGTCCGATTTATGAAAATGATACACTTTTTCTTTGCTGTTATAAAATTCCGAAGCGGCAGGATCCAGCGCAACGAAGATGTCATTGCCGGGTTTGTAGCCCGCTTTTTCAATCGCTTTCAAAACAATTTCAATCGCTTCTTCATTCGATTCGATTTCGGGAGCGAAACCTCCTTCATCGCCTACATTGGTGGAGTAGCCTTTTTCTTTCAATACTTTTTTCAGCGCGTGAAATATTTCCACTCCCTTGCGCAATGCTTCTGAAAAAGTATCAGCGCCTACCGGCATCACCATAAATTCCTGAAAGTCAATTTTGTTGTCGGCATGTGAGCCGCCATTCAAAATGTTCATCATCGGAATCGGCAGGGTGTTTGCATTTACGCCACCGATATAACGGTAGAGCGGCTGATTGGATTCCTGTGCTGCCGCTTTCGCAACTGCCATTGAAACAGCAAGGATTGCATTCGCGCCTAATTTACTTTTATTCTCCGTGCCATCCGCTTCAAGCATCAGGCGGTCAATGGTGTTTTGCTCAAACACGCTGACGCCTTCCAATTTTTTAGCGATGACTTTATTGACATTACCGACCGCTTTTGTCACTCCCTTGCCAAGATAAGGTTTGCCTCCGTCACGCAATTCAACCGCCTCATGCGCGCCCGTGGATGCACCGGAAGGAACGGCAGCCCTGCCGAGTATTCCATTGTGCGTTAACACATCCGCTTCAATCGTTGGGTTGCCGCGGGAGTCCAGAATCTGGCGGGCTTGAATAGAAAGAATAAGACTCATAGATAAAATGTTTTGAGATTACTTTCAATAAAAATCAGATGCTTTCAACGGCTACATTTGATTTCACCATTTCCGTAAATTCATCAAAGAGATAACGGGAATCTATCGGTCCTGGAGAAGATTCAGGATGGTATTGCACGGAAAATGCTTTTTTGTTTTTCAGGCGGATGCCGGCAACCGTATTATCATTTATATTAATATGTGTTAGTTCCACATTTTTATTTTTGTCCGTCCCCTTAAAGTTTACGGAGAAGCCATGATTCTGCGAAGTGATTTCACACCTGCCGGTTTTTAAATTTTTTACCGGATGATTCAAACCGCGATGACCGTTAAACATTTTGTAAGTCGTGATGCCGCTTGCCAGCGCGAGCAACTGATGTCCGAGGCAAATTCCGAAAACCGGCTTATCAGCATCGAGGATTTTCTTCACTGTTTCAACAGCGTAATTCATCGCGGCAGGGTCGCCCGGTCCATTGGAAATAAAATAACCGTCCGGCTCCCATTTGTTCATTTCTTCAAAAGTGGTTTTTGCCGGAAAAACCTGCAGGTAGCATCCGCGTTCCGCGAGGCAGCGCAGGATATTTTTTTTCACACCGACATCCAATACCGCAATCCTGAGCGAAGCATTTTTTTCTCCAAAAAAATAAGGCGCGCGGGTAGTGACTTTAGATGACAGTTCCAGTCCCGCCATCGAAGGCACTTTACTCAGTTGTTTTTTCAACTCTTCAACATCCAATATTTCAGAAGAAATGAGGGCATTCATCGCTCCCTTGTGACGAATGTGGCGCACAATTGCACGGGTGTCCAAATCACAAATTCCAACAAGTTGATTTTGTTCCAAGTATTCCTGCAATGAACCTGTTGCCTGCGCGCGCGAGTAAATATTTCCTGAAAAATTCTTCATCACCAATCCGGCAATTTTAATTCCGTCAGATTCCTGTTCGCTTTCTTTCACTCCGTAATTGCCGATATGGTCGGCTGTCATCACTAAAATCTGACCGAAGTAAGAAGGGTCGGTGAATACTTCCTGATATCCGGTCATGCCGGTATTAAAACATATTTCGCCCGTGGTAGTACCGGTTTTGCCAGCGGATTTTCCATAGAAGACGGTTCCGTCTTCTAACAGCAAAATGGCTTTAGTACTTTCTCTGTTTTTATTCATTCAATATCATTTCAGCGTTAAAGATAAAAAATGTTCACCTGCTTAAAATAGAAAAGGACGAACCATACAGCCCGTCCTTTTCTAATATTTCCCGGAATTTCAATTTCACTCTTTCGTTTCCTCCGTTGTTTCAGTTGCAGTTTCCGGAGCTTTGGTTTCCGCCTTTTCAGCGCCCACTTTTGCTTTACCTCTTCTGGTACGTTTTTTACCAGCCGGTTTTGTTTTCTTTTCTCCCAGCATCAACTCATTGAAATCCACGAGTTCAATCATCGCCATTTCAGCGGCATCGCCCTGACGGAAACCGAGTTTAATGATGCGGGTGTATCCACCGGGACGGTCAGCCACTTTTACTGCAACATCGCCAAACAAAACTTTCACCGCTTCCTTGTCTTTCAGATAGCTGAACACGGTTCTGCGTGAATGGGTTGAATTGTCTTTGCTCTTGGTGATGAGCGGCTCCACATATTTTCTCAACTCCTTAGCTTTTGCCAAAGTGGTGTTTATCCGCTTATGTAAAAAAAGAGAGTTGGCAAGATTCATCAGCAACGCTTTACGATGCTGAGTGTCCCTTCCTAAATGATTAACTTTTCTCCCGTGTCTCATAATCTTTTGTCAGTTTAAATTTTTTCAGAATTCTGTTGATTGCAAATTATTCTTCCGTTAATTGAAATTTGGAAACATCCATCCCGAAATGCAACCCTTTTTCATTAATCAACTGTTCGATTTCAACCAATGATTTTCTTCCGAAGTTGCGGAACTTGAGCAATTCGTTGGTGTCATAAGTTACCAAATCCAGTAAGGTGTTGATTTTAGCGGCTTTCAAACAGTTGTAAGCTCTTACGGAAAGGTCGAGGTCTTCCAGCGGAGTGTGCAATACTTTGCGCATGTGCAGAACATGTTCATCCACCACATCTTCTTTCGCGGTATCCTGCGTATCAAAGGTGATATGCTCATCAGAAATCAACATCAGATGCTGAATAAGAATCTTTGAAGCTTCTTTGATTGCTTCTTCCGGGTGAATGGTACCATCCGTGTCCACTTCGATAATCAGCTTTTCGTAGTCGGTTTTTTGTTCAACGCGGGTATTTTCAACATTGTAACGCACGTTTTTGATGGGCGTGTAAATCGCGTCAATTGCGACAACGCTGAGTTGGTCGTCTTTCGGTTTGTTTTCTTCGGCAGGCACATATCCTCTGCCTTTTGTAACCGTTAGTTCGATTTCAAGTTTGGCGGAACCTTCCATGCGGCAAATCACCAAATCAGGATTCATCACTCTGAAAACATTGGTGTGCTTTTCAATGTCACCCGCTTTGAATACTTCTTTATCTTTCAGGGAAATAAAAATCTTTTCCTCTTCCACCGTTTCATCAACTTCATTTTTCAGTCTTACCTGTTTGAGATTGAGGATAATTTCAGTCATGTCTTCCATGACGCCTTTAATGGTAGAGAACTCATGTTCCACTCCATCAATTTTGATGGAAGATATAGCATAGCCTTCCAGAGAAGACAGCAATACCCTGCGGAGAGCGTTGCCGATGGTGACGCCAAATCCCGGCTCGAGGGGGCGGAATTCAAACAGACCTGAATAGTCTGTCGCTTTCTGCATTACGATTTTGTCTGGTTTCTGGAATGTTAAGATTGCCATGAATTTGGGTTTTAAATATTTAGATAAGTGAGATTCAATTTCAATGTTTATTTAGAATACAATTCGACAATCAACTGCTCCTGAATATTTTCAGGAATATCCTGTCTTGCGGGAAGTCCCACCAATTTGCCCTTTTTCTCGCCATCATCCCATACTAACCAGTTGAATTTTTTCGCGTTCCTTGACAAGCTGTCGCTGATTGTGATGAGGCTCTTTGACCTTTCTCTCACGCTGACGCTGTCACCAGGACGCAATGAAAAAGACGGAATATTCACCACCTTGTCATTGACTAAGATATGCTTGTGAGAAACCAACTGGCGGGCTGACCTTCTTGAGGGCGCGATTCCCAAACGGAACACCGTGTTGTCGAGGCGCGATTCTAATAGCTGTAAAAGGTTTTCACCGGTTACCCCTTTTTTTCTCGCGGCTTTTTTAAAAAGATTCAAAAATTGTTTCTCCACCAAACCATAGGTGTATTTCGCCTTCTGCTTTTCTTTCAACTGAACGCCATACTCGGAAAGCGTTTTCCTTTTTCTGGTCGCACCATGCTGTCCGGGAGGATATTTTTTCTTTTCAAAAGCCTTATCGAATCCGAAGATGGGTTCTCCGAATTTGCGTGCAATTTTCGTTTGCGGTCCTGTGTATCTTGCCATGTTGTATTAAAATTACTTTTACTTTTTAATTAATTATACTCTGCGTTTTTTAGGAGGGCGGCATCCGTTGTGGGGGATGGGCGTCATATCCTTGATAAACGTGACATCAATGCCTGCCGTGTTGATATTTCTGATGGCGGATTCCCTGCCGGCACCCGGTCCATTCACAAATACTTCCACCCTTCTGATACCGGCTTCATGGGCTTTGCGGGCAGCTTCATCGGCAGCTACCTGTGCGGCATAAGGCGTGTTTTTCTTGGAGCCTTTAAATCCACACTTGCCCGCGGATGACCAGGAAACGACCTGACCATTCATGTTGGTGAATGTAATAATGATGTTGTTAAAGCTCGCCTGGATGAAAACTTTTCCTTCCGGGTCAACTTTGATTCCTTTTTTCTTTGTCTTAGCCATTGAATTATTATTGTTTGTTCAAAGTTTGAAATCTGTCAATGTTTAATCTTCTATTTTAATTTATTGCTTCTAAAATCTAAGTTCTCAAATCAATTATTTACTATTTACCTGATGGCGCTTTTTTCTTGCCGGCAACCGTCTTCCTCTTTCCTTTGCGTGTGCGAGCGTTGGTTCGGGTGCGCTGACCTCTCACGGGCAATCCTTTACGATGCCTGATGCCGCGCGAACTGCCGATGTCCATCAGACGCTTGATATTCAACTGTACTTCGGAGCGCAGCGAGCCTTCCACTTTCAAATCATCAGTGATGACTTTACGAACGCTGTTGATGTTATCATCCGTCCAGAGTTCAACCTTTGTCTTGAGGTCCACACCGGCTTTTTCAAGAATATACTGAGCCGTGCTTCTTCCAATGCCATAAATGTAGGTAAGCGCGATTACTCCCTTTTTCTGTCTTGGTAAATCTATGCCTGCTATACGTGCCACTTTATTGTGATTTTATTGATTAAAAAAATTAACCCTGACGTTGTTTGAAACGCGGATTTTTCTTGTTGATGACATATAATTTTCCTTTACGCTTCACGATTTTGCATTCAGCGCTTCTTTTCTTGATGGATGCTCTAACTTTCATAACTACAATTCTATTTATACCTGTAAGTAATTCTTCCTTTTGATAAATCATAAGGCGACATTTCTATCGCCACTCTGTCGCCCGGCAGGATTTTGATGTAGTGCATCCTCATCTTGCCGGAAATATGTGCAATGATTTCATGTCCATTTTCCAATCTCACCCTGAACATCGCGTTGGACAACGCCTCCGTGATGGTTCCGTCTTGTTTAATTAAATCCTGTTTGGACATCAGTTTGCCAATATTTCTTTTTGTATCACAATCGGTTTCAATTCCTTGTTCTTTTGTTCTTCCAACTCCAGAAACTCGAAAGTGGACATCAATTCCGTTTCATTCTTTCTTATCGCCACCATCAACTCATAGTGCGCTGAGATGGAACGGTCGGCAGTTCTGATTGTCCAACCGTCTTTTTCATGCACTACTTTTTTCGTACCCAGATTCACCATCGGCTCAATGGCAATCACCAACCCTTCCTTCAACACCGGACCTGACCCCCGCTTGCCATAGTTTGGCACTTCCGGGTCTTCATGCAGGCTTTTTCCGATTCCATGTCCCACTAACTCGCGCACTAAATGGTATTTCCTCTCATGCTCGATATAGTTTTGAATCGCAAAACTGATATCTCCCACCCTATTGCCGGCTACCGCTTTTTCTATTCCAATGAACAATGACTGCTTGGCATCCACCAGCATTTTCTCAATCACCGGGTTTGTTTCGCCCAACAAATAAGTATATGCCGTGTCACTGAGAAATCCATTTTTTTTTACTCCGCAGTCCACTGAAACCACATCTCCCGGTTTTAGTTCCCTGCCGGACGGCATCCCGTGCACCACCTGCTCATTCACCGACACACAAAGCGTGTAGGGATATTTTTTATGCCCTTTAAACGCGGGTTCCGCATGGTGGTCCCGAATATATTCTTCCGCGATTTTATCCAGGTCCAGCGTTGTCAGCCCGGGTTTAATCCGTGAACCGACTTCCGCAAGGGCTTTTGAAACAAGTAAAGAACAATCCCTGATTAACTCAATCTCCTCCGGTGTCTTATAGTATATCATCGTTTATACATTGACGCCCGCTCCTGCTGGCGACCTTCCTTTTATTCTACCGGATTTCATCAAACCGTCATAGTGACGCATTAGTAAATGACTTTCTATTTGTTGTAATGTATCTAAAGTAACTGAAACCAAAATGAGCAATGAGGTGCCGCCAAAAAACATAGCAAACTGGCTGTTCACTCCAAACGAACCGGCAAATGCCGGCAAGATGGCTACAATAGCCAGAAAGATTGCGCCCGGCAGGGTGATTCTTGACATCACCGCGTCAATGAACTCAGCGGTTTTCTTTCCTGGTTTCACTCCGGGAATAAACCCGTTGTTTTTCTTCAAATCATCCGACCACTGAATGGGGTTTACAATAATCGCTGTATAGAAATATGTAAAAAGTATCACCAATAAGAAATAGACAACATTGTAAGGCACCGAAGTGAAATCGCTGAATGTTCCCAAAAATCCGGAAGTGCTTTCAAAAGTGCTGGGAACAAACTGAGCGACTGTTGCCGGCAGGAACATCAGCGCCTGGGCAAAGATGATTGGCATTACTCCAGCGGCATTCACTTTCAGCGGAAGATATTGACGCACTCCCCCGTATTGTTTATTACCCACGATTCGTTTTGCATATTGCACCGGAATTCTTCGTGTTCCCTGCACCAGTGCGATAACCGCAATTACAATCACCACCAGGATGGCGATTTCAATGAGGAAAGGCACCAAGCCACCGCCATCATTCACGCGGGATGATAATTCAGCCACCAGCGCGAACGGCAGGTTCGCGATAATGCCAATCATGATGATGAGTGAAATACCGTTGCCGATACCTTTATCCGTGATTTTTTCACCCAACCACATCACGAAAATAGTTCCGGCAATAAGCACCACTACCGTTGACAGCCAAAATAAACCTTCACTGATAACGATGGCATCACCCACTGTATATTTCAGGTTAATCACATAACCGGAAGCCTGCGCGCCTGTAATCAAAACGGTGAGATAACGGGTAATCTGGTTAATTTGTCTTCTGCCGCTCTCCCCTTCTTTCTGTAATTTCTGAAAATAAGGAATCGCCAAAGTCAGCAACTGGATGGCGATAGAGGCGGAAATATAAGGCATGATTCCCAACGCGAACACCGATGCGCGGGAAAAAGCGCCTCCGGCAAACAGGTTCACTAATCCGAGAATCCCTTCAGAGCCTTGCTCTGCAAGGTCATCCAGCATTTCGGGGTTGATACCCGGTAACACCACATAGGAGCCGACACGGTAAATGAGGATTAAACCAAGGGTGGTTAAAATCCTAGACCGCAGGTCTTCAATCTGCCAGATATTCTTAATGGTTGTGATAAGTCCCTTCATTCTTTTATTTTACCAGGTTAACCGTACCGCCTAATTTTTCTACTGACGCTTTCGCTGTCGCGCTGATTGCGTGCACATTCAAATCCAATTTGGTTTTTAATTCACCTCTTCCAAGCACCTTCAGTTTGGCAGTGCCTGAGAGAATTCCATGCTTTTTAAGCGTTTCCTTGTCAATCACTTTGAAGCCATGCTTATCCGCCAGCTTTTGTAAAGTATCAAGGTTCAGCGCTTTATACTCTTCTCTGAAAATATTCTTAAAGCCTCTTTTAGGCAATCTGCGCTGAAGGGGCATCTGACCACCTTCATAGCCGACTTTAGACTTGTAGCCTGAACGGGATTGAGCGCCTTTGTGACCTTTGGTGGAAGTGCCGCCCCTGCCGGAGCCTTGACCTCTTCCGAGGCGTTTTACATTTCTTTTAACCGAGCCTTTGGCGGGTTTTAATGATGACAGATCCATAGTTATGCTTTCTCTACTTTTACTAAATGACTGACTTTGCGAACCATCCCTTCCACCTGCGGACTTACATCAATCTCCACCGTTTGGTTGAGTTTTTTTAATCCTAAAGCTTTGAGGGTTATTTTTTGTCTTTCGGGCCTTTTGATGGCACTTTTAACCTGTGTTATTTTCAATTTAGCCATGATGATTTATCCGTTAAAAACTCTCTTGAGTGATACTTTTCTATTGTTGGAAACTGTCTTGGCGTCCCTTAAAGAAGCCAAGCCGTTAATCGTTGCTTTAATTACGTTGTGCGCGTTGGATGAACCGAGCGATTTTGCCAGACAGTTATGCACTCCAGCGCTTTCCAAAACCGCGCGCATCGCGCCACCGGCAATTACGCCTGTACCGTCTGAGGCGGGTTTAATTAAAACTTTACCCGCGCCAAATTTTCCATGCACTTCATGCGGAATCGTACCTTTCAGCACCGGCACTTTGATGAGGTTTTTCTTCGCGTCATCAATCCCTTTTGAGATTGCTTCCGTTACCTCGCGCGCTTTTCCCAATCCGTGACCTACGATGCCGTTGCCGTCACCTACCACCACGATTGCCGAGAAGCCGAAGGTTCTGCCCCCCTTAGTTACTTTCGCAACCCTGCGGATGTTCACGACCTTTTCCTTAAGATCTAATTCGCTTGCTTTTACTCTTTGAAGATTTCCTGTTGACATTTGATTGTTGTCTGTGTTTTAACTTTTAAAAATTTAATCCTCCCTCGCGGGCACCATCGGCAAGAGCTTTTACCCTGCCATGATAGAGATAGCCGCCACGGTCAAAAACCACCTGCGAAATTCCCGCTGTTACCGCGCGTTTTGCCAGTTCCGAGCCAACCGCTTTTGATTTTTCAACCTTGGTGCCGCTTAAAGAAGCAAGCCCTTTTTCCCTGGATGAAACCGAAGCAAGCGTGTGCCCGTTAAGGTCATCAATCAACTGAGCGTAAATATCCTTATTGCTCCTGAAAACTGAAAGGCGCGGACGCTCTGCGGTACCCTGGATTTTCTTGCGGATACTGCTTCTGATTTTATCTCTGCGTGATACTTTTTGTGCTAACATGTCAATGATTATTTTGATGAAGCCGCGGTTTTACCCGCTTTTCTTCTGATGTATTCGTTTTCGTATTTAATACCCTTTCCTTTGTAAGGCTCCGGAGGACGGATAGACCTGATTTTAGCCGCCACTTCGCCCAATAACTGTTTGTCAGCGCTTTCAAGAAACACCGCTGGATTTTGCCCTTTTTCCTGAGTTGCGGACAATTTCACTTCTTTCGGAAGCTGTACAATCACCGGATGGCTGTATCCCACGCTCAATTCGAGGTTCTGACCTTTCGCGGCCGCACGATACCCTACACCTACCAATTCTAATTTTTTGGTAAACCCCTGTGATACACCGACTATCATGTTATTCAGCAGCGTTCTGTATAACCCGTGCAATGCTTTATGCCTTTTTTGTTCGGTAGGTCTTTCAACAACGAGACTGCCGTCTTCTACTTTGACAACCAGATCGCGGTCAACCTGCTGATACAACTCGCCTTTTGGACCTTTCACCGTTACGGTGTTGTTTGAATCCACTTTGATTTCAACTCCTTTGGGCAATACTACCGGTGCTTTTCCTATACGTGACATCTTATTTCGATTTAATATACTTCACAAATTACTTCTCCACCTACATTATTGTCTTTCGCCTGTTTGTTCGTCATCAACCCTTTCGAGGTGGAAACGATGGCAATGCCGAGACCATTAATTACGCGCGGCAATTTATCGGCTGCAACATACCTTCTTTTGCCGGGTGAACTGACTCTGCGTAAGTTTTTGATGACGGGAAGCTGATTTTCATCATACTTCAGGGCGATTTTAATTACGCCTTGTCCTCCTTCCTGGTCTTCAAATTTATACCTGTTGATATAACCCTGCTGATAAAGAATTTCAGTGATTTTCTTTTTCATACCCGATGCCGGAATTTCGACAATACGGTGTCTTGCCTGAAGTGAATTTCTTACGCGGGTTAAATAATCTGCTATTGGGTCTGTCATTTCTGATTAATTTATTGTTTGCTATTTTTTATTTATTTTCTACCAGCTCGCTTTCGTTACACCGGGAATTTTGCCTTCATTCGCCATCTCACGGAATTTCAGCCTTGACAAACCAAAAATACGAATGTATGCTCTTGGTCTGCCGGTAATTTTACACCTGTTTTTGTAACGAACGGGTGACGCATTTTTGGGCAATTTGTCCAACGCCTGGTAATCACCCGCCTTTTTAAATTCTTCGCGCTTCGCTGCATATTTTTTGATGAGCTTTTCTCTTTTCAGGTTTCTCGCGATGATTGATTTTTTTGACATTCTAAATTTTTCAGTTTTGAGTTTACGGTTATTTTTTAAATGGAACTCCTAATTCATTCAACAGCGCGAAAGCTTCATCATCGTTGCGGGCGGAAGTCACAAACGTGATGTCCATGCCGCTGATTTTTGATACTTTGTCAATATCAATTTCAGGGAAAATGATTTGCTCTGTAACGCCTAACGTATAATTTCCCCTGCCGTCAAATTTTTTGTTGGTTCCCCTGAAGTCTCTCACGCGCGGCAAAGCAACTGAAATGAGCCTGTCAAGGAATTCATACATGCGGTCGCCCCTGAGTGTTACCCTCGCACCAATCGGCATATTTTCTCTCAACTTAAAGTTTGATATCGCCTTTTTCGCTTTTGTGGAAACCGCTTTTTGACCTGAGATGGTGGTTAATTCATCCACCGCCACATCCACGGTCTTTTTATCCTGCGTTGCAGTATTGACACCTTTGTTGATGCAAATTTTTTGCAACTTGGGCACCTGCATCACGGTTGAATAACTGAACTGAGTCATCAATGCCGGAATGACGGCTTCTGAATAATGCTTTCTGAGTCTTGGAACGTATTTCATTACTTTATCACCTCCCCTGATTTTTTTGCGTAACGGACGATTTTTCCGTTTAATTCTTTTCTGCCGACCTTCGATGCCTTTCCGGTTTTCGGGTCCGCGATTAATACATTTGAAATATGAATGGGCGCTTCTTTTTTCACGATGCCGCCATCCGGGTTTTCAGCGCTTGCTTTTTTGGTGTGGCGGTGAATGATTTTCACGCCTTCAATCAGCACACGCTGTTTTTCGGGATACACCTCCAGCACTCTGCCTTTCTTGCCTTTATCTTCACCGGAAATCACGATGACCGTATCGTTTTTCCTGATTTTTAATTTTGGTTGAAACCTCGTTTTCACTACTTTATTTATTTTTAGTTTTATTATAATACTTCAGGCGCTAATGAAACAATTTTCATCTGGTCTTTTTCTCTCAATTCGCGCGCGACCGGTCCGAAGATACGGGTGCCGCGCGGTTCGTCCTGCTGATTCAGCAACACAGCCGCGTTGTCGTCAAAGCGGATGTAAGAACCGTCTTTTCTCTTAATCGGCTTCCTTGTCCTAACGACAACGGCTTTGGAAACGGTGCCTTTTTTCACACCACCGGAGGGCAACGCGTCTTTTACGCTGACGATAATTTTATCGCCAATGCTTGCGTAACGCTGATGCGAACCGCCTAAGACACGGATGCAAAGTACTTCCCTTGCACCACTGTTGTCCGCTACTTTTAGTCTTGATTCCTGTTGTATCATTTTATTTAGCTCTTTCGATGATTTCTACTAATCTCCACCTTTTTGTTTTGCTAAGCGGGCGTGTTTCCGCAACACGAATTTTGTCGCCCACATTGCACTCATTTTTTTCATCATGGGCAACCAGCTTATTGGATTGTTTCATAATCTTTCCATACAGCGGATGCTTTACGCTTCTCTCCACTTTCAGCGTCACGGATTTGTCCATTTTATTGCTGACAACGGTGCCGACTCTTTGTTTTCTGAGTTTTCTTGGTTCCATTTTTTAGGATTTCTTATTCTTTTCTGATTCCAATTCCCTTTTTCTCAATTCAGTTTTAAATCTCGCGATGTCTCTCCTGGAAAATCTCAACGTGAGCGGGTTTTCCAAAGGCGATACCGCGTGGTTGAATTTGGCTTTTACATAACGAGCCTTTTCATCCTTAATCTTCTCTACCAATTCATCGTTGGCGAGTTCTTTAATGTCTTCTTTATTTACCTTCTTTGCCATTTGATTTGTTTTTTATTGCCCTTCGGCATAATCCCTGCGAATGACTATTTTAGATTTCACCGGCAGTTTTGAGGCTGCGAGCGTTAACGCCTGTTTTGCAATCGCGTAGGTAACTCCCTCCGCTTCAAACATCACCCTGCCCGGTTTTACCACCGCTACCCATCCTTCGGGCGAACCTTTACCTTTACCCATCCGCACTTCAGCGGGTTTTTTAGTGATGGGTTTGTCCGGGAAAATCTTAATCCAGACTTTTCCTTCCCTTTTCATCTCCCTGGTGAGCGCGATACGAGCCGCCTCGATCTGACGGTCGGTCACCCATGCGGTTTCCAACGATTTCAGTCCAAAAGTGCCGTGAGAAAGCGAGTAGCCTCTCTTGGCATTTCCTTTCATTTTACCCTTCTGGGTTTTTCTATATTTTGTCCGTTTCGGCTGTAACATATCTCAGTTTTTATTCGCTTGCCTGTTCTGGTTTAGGATAACGCTTTGCTTTTCCACTTTTTGGTCTGGCTTCTTTTTTATCACCAATGTTGGGTGACAAATCACGTTTGCCAAATACTTCACCTTTACAAATCCATACTTTCACCCCGATTTTACCTTGGGCGGTCTGCGATTCTTTCCAGGCATAGTCAATGTCTGCGCGGAAAGTATGCAAAGGTGTTCTTCCTTCTTTAAATTCTTCGGAGCGCGCGATTTCAGCGCCATTCAACCTGCCTGAAACCCTCACTTTAATTCCTTCCGCTCCCATTCTCATGGTGGAGGCAATCGCCATTTTCACCGCTCTTTTATAATTGATTCTTCCTTTAATCTGGTTTGCAATTGTTTCACCGACAATGTTCGCATCCAATTCCGGTCTTCTGATTTCAACGATGTTCACTTGTACATCTTTATTGGTCAGCTTTTTCAATTCTTCCTTGATGCGGTCAACTTCTCCACCGCCTTTTCCGATGATAATGCCCGGACGCGAAGTGTGAATGGTGATTGTTAATCTTTTCAGCGTGCGTTCAATTACGATGCGTGCAATGCCGCCTTTATTGATACGCGCGTTGAGATATTCCCTGATTTTTTCGTCTTCAATCAACTTGTCGGCATAATGTTTACCGCCAAACCAGTTGGAATCCCATCCCCTGATGATGCCTAACCTGTTTCCTATAGGATGTACTTTTTGACCCATTATTATTTTTTTGTTTTGGTTGTTTTAGGTTTCGCAGTTGTCTTTTTCTCAGCTTTTTCTTTTGTTTCCTTTTTGGCAGCGGCTTTAGGGGCTACCTTCGGTTTTGCCGTTTTTTTCTTTTCCGCTGCCGGAGCTTTGGTTTTCACTTCCGCTTCAACTTCTTCTACCGGTTCAAAGGGTTGAATTACTTTTTCAATGCGACTGTCCACTACCAGTGTTACATGGTTTGAGCGTTTTCTGATTCTGTAAGCTCTTCCCATTGGAGCTGGTTGAAAACGCTTGAGCGTGACGCCTTCATCCACAAATACTGTTTTCACATAGAGGTCACTGCTTTCAACGCGCTCACCTTCGTTTTTCAATTCCCAGTTTTTGATAGCGGAACGCAAAAGTTTTTCCAGTTTGCGCGCTGCTTCTTTTTTGCTGAATGCGAGATTGTTCAACGCGCGTTCAATAGATTCACCCCTAATGGTGTCCGCCACGATTCTCATTTTACGCGGAGAAGTAGGACAATCATTCAGTTTGGCGATTGCCACCAATTTCAATGCCTCTTTGCGGGCTTCTGCTGATAAACGTTTACGCTTTCCCATTGCTTAACTTGATATCTTCTTTGAAGAGTGACTCTTAAAATTTCTTGTCGGGGCAAACTCGCCTAATTTGTGTCCCACCATATTTTCAGTGACATAAACAGGAATAAATTTATTACCGTTATGCACCGCGAATGTATGACCCACGAATTCCGGGATGATAGTTGAACGCCTCGACCAGGTTTTAATCACGGTTTTTTTACTGTTCTGATTAAGCGTTACCACCTTTCCCATCAGGTTATGGTCAATGTATGGTCCTTTTTTTACTGAACGTGCCATTTTTTACTTTTTCCTCTTGGTAATAATGAATTTAGATGACTGCTTTTTGCGGCTTCTTGTCTTTAAGCCTCTTGAATACAATCCTTTTCTTGACCTTGGTTGTCCGCCTGATGCTTTTCCTTCACCTCCACCCCTCGGATGGTCAACAGGGTTCATGGCTACCGGACGATTTCTCGGCTTTCTGCCCAACCATCTTTTTCTGCCGGCTTTACCCAGCGACTCAAGATTATGGTCAGGATTTGAAACTTTTCCGATGGTCGCTTTGCACTCCTGAAGAATCATTCTTGTTTCTCCGGAGGGCATTTTCAAAATCGCATATTTTCCGTCTCTGGCATCGAGGATGGCATGAGTGCCCGCGCTTCTCGCAAGAGCGCCTCCCCTGCCGGGCTGCATTTCAATATTGTGTACGTCCGTTCCAAAAGGAATATCTTTCAGAAACATCGCATTTCCTACATCCGGTGTAGCTTTTGAGCCTGACAATAATATTTTTCCTACTTCCAATCCTTCAGGAGCAAGGATGTAGCGCTTTTCACCATCAGCGTAATTGAGCAAAGCGATGAAAGCGGTACGGTTCGGATCGTATTCAATGGATTGTACCGTTGCGTTGATGTCGTCTTTGTTTCTTTTAAAATCAATGACACGGTAGCGCTTTTTATGTCCACCCCCTCTGTAGCGCATGGTTCTTTTCCCCTGGCTGTTTCTTCCACCGGTGCTTTTATGCTTTACCGTCAGGCTCTTTTCAGGCGAATCGGCAGTGAGCGTCTCGAAGGATGCTCCAATTCTTTTTCTCGTTCCGGGTGTAACCGGTTTAAATTTCTTTATAGCCATTGCTCAACCATTAGACATTACTGTAAAAATCAATTGTATCCCCTTCACCAAGCGTCACAATCGCTTTTTTATAGGGACTTTTCATTCCTTTGGTGATGCCGGTGCGCGTTGAACGGAAGCGCTTTTTTCCGGGAACCACCATTGTATTCACATCTTTCACGGTGACGCCATACATCTGCTCCACCGCTTGCCTGATTTGGAGTTTGTTCGCTTTCCGGTCCACCACAAAACCAAAGCGATTGAGCTTTTCGCCCAAGCGCGTCATTTTCTCAGTGATAATCGGTTTTTTCAGTACTTCCATAACTACCGGTTATTAATTGTTTTTTAAAATTTCTTCAATCTGCTTTAATGAACTCTCCGTGAGGATGAGTTTTTTCGCCTTCATAATTTCATAAGTATTCAAGCCGCTTGCAAGCGCCACTTCAGCTTTCTGCACATTGCGACCGGAAAGAACCACGTTGCTGTTGTTTTCATGCAATAACAACATGGAGCGGGAGTTATCAGCGCCAAGATTTTTCAGAATCCTGATAAATTCTTTCGTTCTTGGTTTTTCAAAATTGAAATCTTCAACCACAACCAGCGCATTGTCTTTCAGCTTATAAGCCAAAGCGGATTTACGCGCGAGGTCTTTTACTTTTTTATTCAGTTTGAACCCATAGTCTCTCGGACGGGGACCAAAAATACGCGCGCCACCACGGAACAACGGGTTTTTGATACTGCCTTTACGGGAGCCACCGGTGCCCTTTTGCTTGTGCAACTTGCGGGTGGAACCTGAAACTTCGGATTTCTCCAAAGTTTTGTGGGTACCCTGACGTTGATTTGCCAAATACTGTTTTACCGTGAGGTAAATCGCATGGTCATTTGGTTCGACATTAAAAATGTCGTCAGGCAAGTCAACCGTTTTTTTGGTTTCTTTTCCTTCTATGTTAAGAATCTTGACTTTCATCACGCTTCAATAATTAAATATGAACCTTTTGCGCCCGGCACTGCTCCTTTGATATACAGGAGATTATTGGCGCTGTCAACTTTTAAAATTTCGAGGTCAAGCGTTTTCACTCTGTCACCGCCCGTTCTGCCCGCCATACGAATTCCTTTGAAAACTCTGGAAGGAAATGATGCGCTTCCCACCGAACCTGGCGCTCTCATCCGGTTATGCTGACCGTGGGTGGCACCGCCAACCCCGGCAAAGCCGTGCCGTTTCACTACGCCCTGAAACCCTTTTCCTTTTGATGTACCGATAACATCCACAAATTCACCTGCCTGAAATATTTCAGTATTCACGACTTCTCCCAACGCTTTTTCGAAGGAGTAATCCCTGAACTCCACTAATTTTCTTTTGGGAGTCGTGCCGGCTTTTTTGAAATGTCCGAGCAAAGCATTCGTAGTGCTTTTTTCGCGCTTCTCATCAAAACCCAACTGAACGGCATTGTAACCATCCGCTTCTTCCGTTCTCACTTGTGTTACTACACAAGGACCCGCTTCAATGACAGTACAGGGAGTTTGAGTTCCCTTTTCATCAAAGATGGCTGTCATTCCTATTTTTTTTCCGATAATCCCTTTCATATTAGTATGCTTTAATTTCAACATCAACACCGCTGGGCAACTCAAGTTTCATGAGCGCTTCCACCGTTTTTGAAGTAGAACTATGAATATCCATCAGTCTTTTATGCGTAGCCAACTGAAACTGGTCACGCGCTTTTTTATTGACATGCGGTGATTTCAATACCGTAAAAATCATTTTTTCTGTCGGCAGGGGAATCGGTCCAGAAACCACAGCGCCCGCTGCTTTCACCGTTTTCACGATTTTTTCGGCAGACTTATCAATCAAATTATGATCGTAAGATTTTAGTTTTATTCTGATTCTTTGTGCCATATCAGCTTGCTACTTTTGTTTTTCCTTTTGCCTGCGCTATCACTTCTTCTGCAATATTGTTTGGTGCGGGCGCGAAGTGTGAAAATTCCATGATGGAGGTTGCTCTGCCGGAAGTCAGGGTGCGTAACTGTGTCACATAGCCGAACATTTCAGCTAAGGGCACTTTTGCTTTGATTACCTGCGCGTTGCCTCTCATTTCCATAGATTCCAACTGTCCTCTTCTGCGGTTCAGGTCACCAACCACGTCACCGGTATATTCTTCTGGTGTCACTGCTTCCACTTTCATTATCGGCTCGAGCAAAATCGGTTTCGCTTTTCTGGCAGCATCTCTGAAACCCATTCTCGCACACACTTCAAATGAAACCGCGTCAGAGTCAACCGCGTGGAACGAGCCGTCAAAAATCCGCACTTTGAACCCTTGCAAAGGGAAGCCAGCCAATACACCGGTATTCAATGCTTCTTTAAATCCTTTTTCAATAGCCGGAATAAATTCTCTCGGAATGGAACCGCCAAAGATGTCGTTTACAAACTGCATTCCTTCAACGCCCTCATCATTGGGAGAGATTTCAAAATAAATGTCCGCGAATTTACCGCGACCACCGGTTTGTTTTTTATAAACTTCGCGGTGTTCAACCGTTTTGGTAATCGCTTCTTTATAAGCTACCTGGGGAGCGCCCTGGTTACATTCCACTTTAAATTCCCTGCGCAAACGGTCCACAATAATTTCAAGGTGCAACTCACCCATGCCGCTGATAACGGTTTGTCCTGTTTCATCATCAAACTTGACACGGAAAGTGGGGTCTTCTTCAGCAAGTTTTGCCAGCGCCATTCCCAATTTATCCACGTCAGCCTGAGTTTTGGCTTCCACCGCCAATCCAATCACCGGTTCGGGGAAGTTCATGCTTTCAAGCACAATCGGATGTTTTTCATCCGTGAGGGTATCACCCGTTTTTATTTCTTTGAAACCAACGGCTGCTCCAATGTCACCGGCTTCGATGAAATCAATCGGATTTTGTTTGTTGGCATGCATTTGCAGGATGCGGGAAATACGTTCTTTTTTACCGGTACGGTTATTCAGAACATAGGAGCCGGCATCCAATCTGCCGGAATAAACCCTGAAGAAAGCGAGTCTGCCCACATAGGGGTCAGTCATGATTTTAAAAGCGAGCGCTGCAAACGGTTCGGTGACGGAAGGCTTACGCAATTCTTCAGCTTCAGTTTTGGGATTGATACCGGTTACGGCTTCAATATCCATCGGTGAAGGCAGGTACATGGTGACGGCATCCAACATCGCCTGAACGCCTTTATTCTTGAATGAAGAACCACACATCATGGGAATGATGGTCATGGCAATCGTAGCCTTGCGGATGGCGCCTCTCATTTCATCTTCGCTGATGGAGTTGGGGTCTTCAAAAAACTTCTCCATCAATTTATCATCAAATTCAGCAACCGCTTCCACGAGCTTTTCGCGGTATTCAATCACGCTGTCCGCCATATCATCGGGAATCGGAATTTCCGTATAAGTCATTCCTTTTGTTTCATCATCCCAAATGATGGCTTTATTGGTAATCAGGTCAACCACGCCTCTGAAATGTTCTTCTTCACCAATCGGTAATTGAAGCGGAACGGGGTTAGCGCCTAATTTTGTTTTCACTTGTTTTACCACCTCCAGAAAATTCGCGCCTGACCTGTCCATTTTATTCACAAAGCCGATGCGGGGAACCTTATAGCGGTTTGCCTGACGCCAAACGGTTTCAGACTGTGGCTCAACACCACCTACCGCGCAAAAAAGACCTACCATTCCATCCAACACGCGCAATGAACGCTCCACTTCAACCGTAAAGTCAACGTGACCGGGAGTATCAATGATGTTCACCTTGAATTCCTGGTCTTTATATTTCCAAAAAGTAGTAGTGGCAGCGGAGGTAATCGTGATGCCGCGTTCTTTTTCCTGCTCCATCCAGTCCATCGTGGCAGCGCCATCATGCACTTCGCCCAACTTATGAGTAATCCCGGTGTAATACAAAATCCTTTCCGTGGTAGTTGTTTTACCGGCATCAATGTGGGCGGCTATCCCAATGTTTCTTGTATATCTTAAATCGTTTGACATTCAGTTGTTCTCTTGTAAATATTTTATGATAATCTGAAATGCGAAAAAGCCTTATTGGCTTCAGCCATTTTGTGTGTATCTTCTTTCTTTTTCACCGCGCCACCTTCATTTTTTGAAGCCGCAATGATTTCTGCGGCTAATTTCTCCGCCATGGACCTTCCTTTTCTTTCACTCGCAAAACGCAGCATCCATTTCATACCGAGCGCGACTTTACGGTCGGGGCGAACTTCCGTAGGAATCTGAAAGTTGGCGCCACCGATTCTGCGGGTTTTCACTTCAACGCTCGGAACGATGTTACTCAAGGCTTTCTTCCAAATTTCATGTCCGTTTTCCTTTGTATTTTTTTCCACGATGTCCACCGCGTCATAGTAAATGGCAAAGGCAGTGCTTTTTTTACCCCTTTCCATCATATTATTGATGAACCGGCTTACCATCGGGTCTTTAAACTTTGGGTCTGGCGGAATCGGGTTTTTCTTTGGTTTAGCTTTTCTCATTGTTAGTCCTGATTACTTTCCTGATTTTTTTGTTCCGTATTTTGAACGGGATTGTTTTCTGTCTTTTACTCCTGCCGTATCCAACGCGCCTCTCACAATATGATACCTCACACCCGGCAAATCTTTTACCCTGCCACCCCTGATTAAGACGATGGAGTGTTCCTGAAGATTATGACCTTCACCGGGGATATAAGCAATCACTTCAGTGCTGTTCGTCAATCTCACCTTCGCCACTTTGCGCAAAGCGGAATTCGGCTTCTTGGGGGTTGTTGTATAAACCCTTGTGCACACGCCTCTTTTTTGAGGACATGCATCCAAAGCCCTTGATTTACTCGCGGCTCTGATGATTTTTCTTCCTTTCCTTACTAACTGTTGAATCGTGGGCATACCTTCTCTAAAATTTTTTGGAAGGGCAAAATTAGGTAAACAGGTACATATAAACAAACCTGTTGTGAATATTTTTTTAAAAGGCAGGAGGAATTATTTCCGCTTCATTAATTGAAGTGTTTTTCAATCAATTAAACATAAAAAGAAAATATGTTTAATGAACTTTTGGAATCAACACATCATATTACTTTAGCTATTTGATTCAAACAGTGAATTTAAATGCGATTTGTGTTCAGCTTTCTGAAGTCGCCAACAAGTACATTCTTTTTTCACTATTGTCCTATTAAAAATCTTGTTTTGGGCGAAAGCCTTTAGTGGGACGACCCAAATTTGTCAGTCAGTGATTTTTTGTTTAAAAAAAAATTACCCCTGAGAAATTAAGAATGCATTCCTCCAATCCACCTTTTCCGCCACGATTTCATTCACTTTGGCGATGTCCACACGGTCTTGTTGCATGGTGTCGCGTTCGCGGATGGTGACGGTGTTGTCTTCGAGAGTTTGATGGTCAACGGTGATGCAATAAGGCGTGCCGAGGGCATCTTGCCTGCGATAGCGTTTACCGATGGTGTCTTTTTCTTCATAAAAACACTGAAAATCAAATTTCAGGTTATCCATGATTTCCCGGGCTTTTTCGGGCAGTCCGTCTTTTTTCAGCAATGGAAACACCGCGACTTTGACGGGCGCGAGGAATGGCGCTACTTTGAAAACCGTTCGTGAGGAGCCGTCTTCCAATTGCTCTTCATGATAAGCATTACAAATCACTGCCAGAAGCGTCCGGTTCAGCCCGACTGACGTTTCAACAACATAAGGAGTATAACGGTCATTCAATTCGGAATCGAAGTATTGCAGTTTTTTACCGGAAAACTCCTGGTGATTCCGCAAGTCGAAATCAGTCCGCGAATGGATGCCTTCCAACTCCTTAAATCCAAATGGAAACTCAAACTGAATATCCACGGCTGCATTAGCATAGTGGGCAGTTTTCAGATGGTCTAAAAAACGGAGTTTACTTTCTGCAAATCCGAGAGCGCGATGCCATTTCATGCGTTCCTTTTTCCAATGTTCATACCACTGCATTTCTTCACCAGGACGCACGAAATACTGCATTTCCATCTGCTCAAACTCGCGGGTACGGAAAATAAACTGGCGGGCAACTATTTCATTGCGGAAAGCTTTACCGACCTGCGCGATGCCGAAAGGAATTTTCAGACGAGAGGTATTTTGAACATTGAGAAAATTGACGAAGATACCCTGCGCGGTTTCCGGGCGCAGATAAATTGTTTCAGCTTCTTCCGCAACGGAACCTACTTTGGTGGCAAACATGAGGTTGAACTGCCGCACATCTGTCCAGTTGCGGCTACCCGACACTTCGCAGGCAATTTCAAGGTCAATGATGATTTGTTTCAATTCATCCAGCGCGTTATCCTCCAGCGCTTTTTTGAAGCGGGCTTCCACTTCGTCCAACTTCTGTTTGTTGCGCAACACATTCGGATTGGTTTCCAAAAACTTTTCCCTGTCGAAAGTTTCGCCAAACTTTTTCTGCGCTTTCTCCACTTCCTTGTCAATCTTCGCCTGAATTTTATCCATCGCCATTTCTATCAGCACATCAGCC
Source organism: Chitinophagales bacterium (assembly GCA_041748615.1). Classification (GTDB taxonomy): domain Bacteria; phylum Bacteroidota; class Bacteroidia; order Chitinophagales; family CAIOSU01; genus JBGTCY01. Next base: position 22,649 of record JBGTCY010000226.1, on the reverse strand, counting down.
CGATAGCGTTTTTTGGAATCTTTATTATCAATCAGCGGGTCGTTGAAGGCATCCACATGTCCCGATGCTTTCCATGTTTTCGGGTGCATGAAAATAGCTGCATCAATCCCGGTAATGTTTTCATTCAACTGCACCATACATTTCCACCAGAATTGCTGGATATTGTTTTTCAACTCCACCCCATAAGGACCATAGTCATAGACAGCGCCCATGCCGTCATAAATTTCACTGGAGGGAAAAATAAATCCATACTCCTTACAATGGGAGATGATGTTTTTAAAAAGGTCTTCCTGAATTTGGGGTTGGCTCATGGCGGCAAATATAGCAGGGGGAAATTTTACTTTGGTGGTTAATAGAGAAGCAAATTTCAAATCAAGAATGTGGTGTTACAACGCGTACACTACTCCTGCAACTTCTCCCCATACGCTAAATCACCCGCATCTCCCAAGCCCGGAACGATGTAGGCTTTGGCAGTGAGTTCGCTATCCACCGCGCCCGCCCAGATAATGGCTTGCGGCAGATGTCTTTTTACATATTCGATTCCCGCAGAGCTGGCGATGGCGGTGACGATGTGAATCTGTGCCGGTTTACCTTCCTTCAGCAACGCGTTGAGCGCCACAACCAACGAGGAGCCGGTTGCCAGCATCGGGTCGGAAAGGATGAGTACGCGACCGGTCAGTGTTGGCGAAGTGACATATTCCGATTGAATGACAAATGACCCATCCACATGATGTTTGCGGTAAGCCGCCACAAACGCATTGTCAGCATTATCAAAAACATTCAGCAACCCCTGATGCAGCGCCAGCCCGGCTCTCAGCACAGTTGCCAGCACAGGTTGTTCGGAAAGTGTCCGGCAGCTTGCAGTTCCGAGCGGTGTGGAGATTTCACAATCTTCCCACTTCAGCTTTTTGCTGATTTCATAAGCAAAAACTTCTCCGAGCCGTTCCATATTTCTGCGAAAACGTAGGCGGTCATTTTGAACATGGATATTTCTTAATTCGGAAACAAATTGATTGGCGATGGAATCGGTTTCGCTGAGGTTGATGAGCATAGGCTGATAAATCTGAATTGAGTTATGCCGAAGGTAGTCAGGTTTTCGAATAATCAAACTGCAAAACCTTCGGCATTAACCGAGCGTACGTCTCATTCTTTCGGAAATTCGACTACTCTCGGTATATGTCAGCGAAAGTAAGGAGGTTTTTTAGAAAAACGTCACTTCAATTCTTCTTTGAGAAATTGTCCCGTGAAACTCCGCTTCGCTTTCACGATTTCCTCCGGTGTGCCTTCAGCGATGATTTCACCGCCCTTGTCGCCTCCTTCGGGACCGAGGTCAATGAGGTGGTCGGCTACTTTGATGACGTCAAGATTATGTTCGATGATGAGTACCGTGTTGCCGTGGTCAACGAGTTTGTTCAGCACATTGAGCAGCATCTGGATGTCCTGAAAATGCAAGCCGGTGGTGGGTTCATCCAAGATGTAGAGCGTGTTGCCGGTGTCGCGTTTGCAAAGCTCGGAGGCGAGCTTCACGCGCTGCGCCTCACCGCCCGACAGCGTGGGCGCGGGCTGTCCGAGCGTGATGTAGCCCAGACCGACATCATGCAGGGTTTTGATTTTGCGGTGAATGCTTGGCACGTTTTCAAAAAATACCACCGCTTCGTTAATCGGCATTTCGAGCACATCGCTGATGGATTTGCCTTTGAAGCGCACTTCGAGCGTCTCGCGGTTGAAGCGCCTGCCCTGGCATTTTTCGCAGGGCACCAACACATCAGGCAAAAAATTCATTTCAATCACCTTCATGCCGCCACCTTCGCATTCTTCACAGCGACCGCCTTTCACGTTGAAAGAAAATCGTCCGGGTTTGTAGCCGCGAATTTTCGCTTCGGGCACTAGCGTGAACAGGCTGCGGATGTCCGAAAACACTCCGATATAAGTGGCGGGATTGCTGCGGGGCGTGCGTCCGATTGGCGACTGGTCCACTTCAATCACGCTGTCAATATTTTTCAGCCCGTCAATCTTTTGGTAAGGCAGTGGTTTCTGGCGCGAATTGTAGAGATACTTGCGTAAAATCGGATATAAGGTTTCATTAATCAAAGATGATTTACCGCTGCCCGAAACGCCTGTCACGCACACCATCAGTCCAAGGGGCAGTTGTAAGTCAACATTTTTGAGATTGTGTCCGGTAGCGCCTTTCAATGCCAGAAATTTTTTGTTTCCTTTTCTGCGCTTTTCCGGCACCGCGATTTTTTCTTCTCCGCTCAGATATTTTGCGGTCATGGAATTTTGCGCCATGAACAACTGCGGCTCGCCTTCAGCTACGATGTGCCCGCCCATAAAACCCGCGCCCGGTCCCATATCAAGAATAAAGTCGGAAGCGAGCATGATGTCTTTGTCGTGTTCAACCACGATAACGGTATTGCCGATTTCCGCGAGTTCCTTCAACGCGGAGATGAGGCGGTGGTTGTCGCGCTGATGCAAACCAATGCTCGGTTCATCCAAGATGTAGGTGATGCCGCGCAACTGCGAACCGATTTGCGTTGCCAGCCTGATGCGCTGCGACTCGCCACCCGACAAACTTCTCGCGGGACGGTCGAGCGTCAGATAATCCAAGCCGACATCCAACAAAAATTTGATTCTGATTCTGATTTCTTTGAGGATATCCTTGCCTATCGCTGCCTGTCGTGTACTCAACTTGTCTTCAATATTTTCAAACCAATCCGCCAAATCGCTGATACCAAATTGTGTGATATCCCCAATATTCTTTTCAGCCACTTTGAAATTGAGTGCTTCTTTTTTCAGTCGCGCGCCATGACACTCGGGGCAGTCAATCAGTTCCATAAAATCTTCCGCCCACTTTCTGAGGTTTTCGGAGGAGGTTTCAAAAAAACATTGTTTCACCATGTTGACGATACCGTCAAACTCATTGGAAAACGACTGTCCCGTCCAGCTTTCTTCCTGCTCGGCAGGCTTGCCGCTTTTGCCAAAAAGAATAGTATCGAGCGCTTCTTTTGGAATTTCGGAAACGGGCTGCGAAAAGTTGAATTTGTATTTTTTGGAAAGCTCGCGCAGTTCGCGAAACGCAAAATTGTCGCGCGATTCGCCCAAAGGAACAAACGCGCCTTCGTTGATGCTTTTACTTTTATCCGGAAGCATCGCGTCCATGCTCACCTCGTAAATCGCGCCCAGCCCGCGGCAAGTCGGACACGCGCCATAAGGCGAGTTGAATGAAAACGTGTTGGGGTTCGGCTCCTCGTAGGCAATTCCGCTTTCGGGACACATCAGTTTTTTACTGAAATGCTGAATCGCATCCGTTTCATAATCCAGCAACATGCACAAGTCATTTCCCATTTTCAGCGCGGTTTCTAATGACTGGCGTAAACGCGTTTCAAATTTTTCCTCCACGCTCAAACGGTCAATCACTACCTCAATGTCGTGAATCTTGTATCGGTCCACCTGCATTTTATCTTTCACATCCAACATCTCACCGTCCACGCGCACTTTGATGTATCCCTGCTTGCGGATTTTTTCAAACAACTCGCGGTAGTGTCCTTTTCTGCCGCGCACGAGCGGAGCAAGAATTGCGATTTTTTTTCCTGCAAACTTTTCCTGGATGTGTTTAAAAATCTGCTGTTCGGTGAAGCGCACCATTTTTTTTCCGGTGACATGCGAATAGGCTTCCCCGATGCGGGCGTAGAGCAGGCGGATGAAATCATAAATCTCCGTCACCGTGCCGACTGTAGAGCGGGGGTTTTTGTTAGTGGTTTTCTGCTCAATGGAAATCACCGGGCTGAGTCCAGTGATTTTGTCCACATCGGGGCGCTCCATGCTGCCGAGAAACTGACGGGCGTAGGATGAAAAACTTTCGATGTAACGCCTTTGCCCTTCGGCATAAATCGTGTCAAACGCCAGAGAAGATTTGCCGCTGCCGCTGATGCCCGTTATCACCACAAAGCGGTTGCGCGGAAGACTGACATCAATATTTTTGAGATTATGCACCCTTGCCCCAAACACCTGCAGGCGGTCAATCTCAACTTCAGAAATGGCGGGAAGCGTGGCGGGTTGTTTCATTATTAAAGGGAATCGAAATTAGGCTATTGGATGAGAAGGAAACAGGGGAGGACGTTTGATAGTTTGTAAAAGGGGATGGAACGCTGATTTTTTATGATTTTTATGATTTGCGCTGATGATAAATTCATCAGTTCCGGTATTTTTCTTGTCGAATTAATAAGCAATATCATCAAAACAACATCGTTCACCCACAAACCCACCCGCCATGAAAACCGTATCTGTCTCTCTTTTTTTCATTGTGCTTCTTTTCATTTTTACGCCAGGTTTCAAACCTCCGGAAAAATTATTCGTACCTCCCGGAACGGTGAAAATTAATGACGCGCTTTATTTTGACAAGACAGAAATATCCAATCTGCACTGGAGAGGATATGTTTCATGGAACGAAAAATTTTATGGCAAAAATTCAACTCAATATCTGAATTCGCTCTATGATACCTTAGTCTGGAAGACTGAGTTGATTTATGGCGAACCCTACATTAATTATTATCATTCCCATCCGGCATACAATGATTTTCCCGTTGTCGGCATCAGTTGGGAACAAGCGGTGGAATTTTGTAAATGGAGAACGGAAAGGGTGCAGGAAATGATGAGTGCGAATGCATACAGCAAAAAGATTTTACCGGTATTTTTTAATTACCGCTTACCCACCGAAGCGGAATGGGAAACGGTTGCGAAAGCCGGTTATTCCGGAAAATTTGAAAAGCAGATTGAAAAGAAAAACTACAAGCCTACGCAACTGCGCAATGTGATTTCCGACTCGATTCCACCTCCCGGTTACAATTATCCGGGAAATCTAAACGCTACAATCACAGCGCCTGTCATTTCTTATTTCCCGAATGAATACGGCATTTACAACCTCTTCGGCAATGTGGCGGAAATGATTGCTGAAAACGGAGTTGCCAAAGGCGGCAGTTGGCGCGACCGCAACAAGGAGGTGACGCTTGAAAACCGTTTTCCTTACGAAAGCGCTGCCGCATGGTTAGGTTTTCGTTGCGTGTGCGAGGTAAAATGGACAGAGCGTTAAACAATCCTCATTTTCCTGTGAGATAGATTCCCGTCAGAATAAAAAGTAATCCCGCCCAATCCCAGATGCTGACGATTTCGCCATCCGCGATGCCCCACAACAGCGCGACAAACGGGATGAGGTAAGTGACCGTTGAAGCAAATAGCGCTGAAGTACTTTGAATGAGATAATTGAAAAAAGACATTGCCAGCGCGGTGCCCGCAATGCCGAGCAGCAGCAACGCCCCCAAGGCTTTCCATGATTCCGGTGTGGCAATTTCGACCTCATGCGCACCGGTAGAAAAAAGAATCAGCCCCGCTATTGGACTCACCAACGCGAAAGACCACACCGTGATTCCCATCGGGGAGTTTTTTTGGAGAAAACGGTTGATGATATTGGCTTCCGTTGCGTAACACACTCCCGCCAAAAGCGCCAGTAACGCATACCAAAAACTGTTTCCCTGCGGGTCATCCCCGTTTCGGAAATAGACGATGAGCGCGGAGCCAAGTATTCCAAGAATCACTCCGCTCATTTTCATTTTATTGAAAAGGGTTTTAAAAAACAGCACCCCGATGACGAGCGTGGAAAGCGGTGTCATCGAATTCAAAATGGCTGCCATCGAGCTGGATATTCTTGTTTGCGCAGATGAAAAAAGCAGCGCGGGCAAAAAACTTCCGAGCAGTCCCACAAAAAAGACGGCAATCCATTGCCCGCCTTTAAAATCACGGAAGCGTTTAAAAAATAAAAACGGAATCAGTACCAGAAAAGCAATGAACGCCCTCAAACTGCCGACCTGCAGCGCTTCAAATACTTTCAATCCTTCTTTGATTAAAATAAAAGAACTTCCCCACACGATTGCCAGAAAAACCAAGATGACCCAATGAAGCAAGACGGGTTTGTTTTCGGTCATATTAGAAGTTAGATGTGACATGTTAGACGTTAGACATTATGATGCTTTGGCGCTTACAAAATCTTAAAACAAGTTGCCATTTTTAAGGTCAAAGCACCAAAAGACAATTCACAAAAAACAAATAATATTCAATTCTAAAATTCAAAACACAAAAGATACCGATAGCACTGATTACCGGAGTTTGAAGTTTTATTTTTTTGTTATTAGAATCAAGACACATTTTCAATATAATCCTAAATGCATCTAATATCTAAAATCTAATATCTGCAAATGCAGGCTTCAAATTGCGGATGTTATTTGACAACAATACTTATTTGTAATTTGTTTTTTGTGATTTGTGATTTCAAAAAAACGGGTTGTTCAAAGTCTGAATTGAATTTTCTCCTATCAAAAATCTTATTCTTCATTCAACGCCTTCCAAAGCAAATCTTTCAATTGGGTAAGTCCTTTGCCCGTGATGGAGGAAATAAAAACATAAGGCACATTGGGCAATTCTTTTCTCAGTAGTTTTTCCAATTCGGCATCCAGCAAATCGCTTTTCGTAATTGCAAGCACTCTTTTTTTAACTAACAGTTCTCTGTTAAACTGTTCCAGTTCATTCAGCAGGACGCCAAATTCTGCATCAATATTCGGGCTGTCGGCAGCGACCATCAACAGCAACACGGAGTTGCGCTCGATGTGGCGCAAAAAACGATGCCCGATTCCTTTTCCCAGGTGTGCTCCTTCGATGATACCGGGAATATCCGCCATCACAAATGATTTATTATCGCGATAGCTGACAATGCCGATGTTGGGTGTCAGCGTGGTAAAAGGATAATCGGCAATTTTGGGTTTGGCAGCCGACAGCACGGACAGCAAAGTTGATTTTCCCGCATTCGGGAAACCCACCAATCCCACATCCGCAAGAATTTTCAATTCGAGAATGCGCCAACCCTCTTCACCCGGCTCTCCCGGCTGAGCATAAGTGGGAGCCTGGTTGGTGGATGTTTTGAAATGCTGGTTGCCAAGCCCTCCCCTGCCGCCTTTCATCAGGACTTGTTCCTCCCCTTCTTCGGTGATTTCAAACAACACCTCTCCGCTTTCCGCGTCTTTCGCCACTGTGCCGAGCGGCACTTCAATGATTTCATCTTTTCCGCTGGAGCCTGAGCGTTGCTGACCTTTGCCGGACTCACCGTTTTCCGTGAGAATATGTTTACGGTATTTTAAATGCAGTAACGTCCAGAGTTGCTTGTTGCCTTTCAGAATGACACTGCCTCCCCTGCCGCCATCGCCTCCATCAGGACCGCCTTTCGGGACAAATTTTTCACGATGAAAGTGCATACTTCCCGCTCCGCCATTTCCCGAACGACAAAACAATTTTACATAATCAACAAAGTTTGAGTTTTCCAAAACGATTTTATTTTATTTCACCTGATACGCATTCACAAATCCCTTACAATCTCCTGCTATCACCACTTTCCTTCCCGTTTCAAACAAGTCGGAAGCAATGAATGGCGTGCAACCCTCCAAGGGGAAGGCGGGGTGCATTTTCATATCAGGAGTCATAAAAAATATTTTTTTCCCGCTTTCTGAAAGAAATCCTATCCCGCGCTTTCCGTCATATTCTACCACAAACGCTTGATTGACTTTTTGTGAAAATGCCAATGAAGCGACATCTTTGAATTTTTCATCCAGCACTTTCACCACCATGGAGTCAACAAAAATCATTTCGAAACTGCCATCGCCCGTGAGGTCGGTATAAATGAATTCGAAAAAATTAGGCGGCAGTTCTTGTTTCTGACTGCTGAAACTTCCGTTGCGGTAAACTTTATACAGCGTTCCTTCTTTGTCCACATTGATTAGCTGAAAATTTTTATCAGACGCCCGTAACTGAAATCCGGTGGTAAGTTTTTTATCCAGCTTCACGGTTTTTTCTCTTCGCTCACCCCTGCGGTTGAAGAAAAATACCGTTCCTTCATCATTCGTAACCAAGAGATAATCCTTGCCGTCAACGAAAATATATTTGAGCGGAAAGCGCACTATGCCAATATTTGCCTGCGGACTCCATCCGGGAAGCGGTTTTCCGCTTTTGTAAAAACCATAGACATTCCCATTGTTGCACGCCACAAAAATGCGGTAGTCATTCTTTTTTTCATATTCCGCCAGCAACATTCCGTTGGTTGCCTCCGCTGGCAGCCGGATGGGATAGCCCGCTACATTTTCACCGCGCCTGTCAATCAGGTGGATGTGCTGCGGGGTGTTGAAGCAATATTGCAGTTTGGTATTGTCATAAAAATCCACGAGATAAACCTCGCTCATGACGGGTCCGTTCAAAGGACGCTTCCATAAAATTTTACCGCTTTTTGAAATAAGATATAAATTGTGCAGTGAATCCTGAATGAGCATTTCTTTTTCCTGGGTGTAATGATTCAATACGAAAGCAGGCGAAGAAACCGGAGGCGCATCGAGTTTTACCTGCCACATGCGGTTGGAAAATTCTTCCGCCTGGGAGGAGAAACTGATGTAGCCGTTGGTAAAAAAAATATCCTGGTAGAAGCTGAATTGCAAAGCAGCCGGACTGAATTTCAGAAAATTCTTTTTGCCCTTGCGGATGTCGGTAACGAGCGGATTGCTCAACATCCTGTTGAGGAGTTCAACTGAGCGGGTGGTGTTGAAATAAAAATAGAGATTGGAGGTGGTGGTGAGGTTGCGTTCAAAATCAAGATAATCAGGGTCGTTGGCGAGAGTTTGTCTGTCTTCGTAATTGCCCAACACGGTTTTGATGACAGCCATGTCTTTCGCGAAAATGACATAATCATCAATCACCGTATAAAACGGGCGGCTGATTTTCAGGAATTGATGATTAAACAAATTGTTGAGTTCACTCTCCACGGATAACTGCCCGATAGGATAGTTTTTAAATTCTTCAAGATTGAGGTCATCACCAAAGAGGCGCGCGCGCTCCGCCAGACTTTGAATGGCGATTTCAGGGTCAATGGTTTTCACTACGAGAAAAACGTCATTTTCATATTGATTATCTAACGGCTCCAGCAAAGCGAAACACCATTCATTGCTCACCCAGTTGCGAAAATTTTCCAGTTCACCAGTGAAGGTTTTTCCGTGCATTTTTACATAGTCTTCAAAATCATTCACCGCGTAGTAAAAAAACAGGGCTGATTTCCGGGGCATCACTTTCGTAATTTCGAGATGCGAGGAAGACACGCTGTTGAGTTTTGAGAGAAAAGTTTGTTTTTCGCTTCCCGCTCCCGTGTATCCGTTGATGATAAACGCGTTGTTTTTTATTTTAAAATCCAACTCCGCCCACTCTCCGAAATTGCCGATGGATTTAAAAATATCGAGCATTTCAGTGTTTGCAAGCAGGGGGAGGTACATGTCCAATTTTTCAAAATTGAAATACATCACTACATCCGCGTCATCGCCTGCCAGTTCCTGCACTTCACTAAAACCCGGGTTTTTCAGGATTGATTTTCTGTCGCGCAACTGAACGATGGCTTCTTCCACGAGAAATGGGGTATAACTTGCAATGAACAAACCATTTATAAAAGCGCAGTTCAGCGATTTTTTCGCGCCCTGATTCCATTCATAAATCGCTTCATCGCGAAAGATTCTTTTGTTGAGCCGCTCCTGTTGTCCGGCAGTGAAAATAAATTGCTGAAAGACTTCTTCCGTAAATTTTTTCTTCCTAAAAATATAGAGATAGTCGAATTCATCGCGCCCGGTGACGCTCATGCTGGCAAGCAGATGACTCTTTTCCCACAAATTGAAATTGGTATCCGCAATCCCCATGCGAACAAATGAATCAAGCGCGGTAAGGTGTGCAGTGAGCAGGCTGACAAAAGGCGCTTCCAATAAAAATTCACTGAATTCAGAACCATTCAGTTTTTCAAGTGCGTACTCCGGGTTTTTTAATTCAAACACAATGGAAGCCGACTCCGGCAGCGCATCATAGATTGGGCGGTTTTCGGAAAGAATCAACACCAACCGGATGTAGCCCACCGTGATGACTCCCAGAACAATCACTAAACCGGCTATCAGCCAAACATTTCTCATATTCAGCACAAAACTATCTATTTCAAACGTGGGGTTTTTGAATGTAAATGAAATAATGCCCACCACGAGGTGTGGATTTGAAACGGGTACAATCGTTTATGTTAATTTGAACCTTCGTTTTCTAATTCAATCAATTTTTTTCCTCCCATGAACAAACCCCTGCTCCTCCTCACCGCTTTTTCCGGTTTGATTGCTGTCGCTCTAGGCGCTTTTGGCGCGCATGGATTAAAACCGCATCTCAGCGTGGAAGCGCTTCAATGGTTTGAAACCGGCAACCGCTATCATTTTTATCACACCTTCGCGGCTTTGATTGTTTTGTTGTTTCTGCGGCATGGAAAAAATCGTTGGTTCTCCGTTTCAGGTATTGCTTTTCTCGCGGGGATTCTGCTGTTCAGCGGCTCGCTTTACGCGATGGCGGTGTTTGGCTGGAAATGGCTGGGACCGGTGACACCCTTGGGCGGACTGCTTTTGATAGCAGGTTGGATACTGATGCTGATTGGATTTTTAAAAAAAGAAAATTAGCCGGACTGTTTGCGGTTTCTTCTCGCAAAATAAATGATACCTGCAATTCCCACCAATACATATCCCATTGAAATCACTTCCGCTTGCGTGAGTTGCACACCGATGAAATCGAATTTTGTGTTCACCCTGATTTTTTCGATGAAGTAACGCTCAACGCCATTGAGGATGAAATACAATGAAAACATGATTCCGGGAATCGTGAATTTTTTTCTGAAAATCCAAAGCAAAGCGAATAGCCCGAACGCCATGAAAGTTTCATACATAGGCGTGGGGAAAACGGGTTGCGCTAAGATGTAGCAATGCGTTTCTTCGCAGCCCGGAATTTTGATGCCTTCATTGATAATATTATGCGGGTAATCGAAAGACCACAGCCTGTCGGGTAGCCAACTGAGCCAGTTGGGTTTGTCAAACGCGTTTACAATTCCCCAGTCTCCATCGCCTGATACCTGGCAGCCTTGTCTGCCGAAACCATACGCCAGGAACAATCCGGGAGCCGCGCCATCGGCAATATGAACGGGATTCATTCCTTTTTTGCGGGCATACCACATCACGCAAATAGTTCCCAGAATCAGACCGCCATACACCGTAAGTCCGCCAAAAAAAGAACCGAGCGGGTCATTCATGAATTCGCGGAAATTGCCCGGACTTTCAAACAAATAAAACAACTTGGCGCCCGCGATGCCGGAGATAGCCGCGACAATGGTCAGGTCGCCAACCGTTTGGTAGGGATGCACTTCAATCCATTCCGATTTAGGTTTGTCCAACTGTTGTTTTTTCTTGTTGTAATATTTCCACCCTGCCAGTGCCGCAGCGCCTGCCAACCCGCCTAACCAGCTTCCCTTGGCTGACAGAATTGATTCCTGCGGGTTTGAGGCGAACTCCGGGTAGTTCATTAAAATCCATAAGAACTTGAATCCAAGTAAAAAGCCGATGAGCACGTTCATCCCGATTTCAAAAGGTGTTGACGGCTCTCCGATTTTGATTTCTTCTTGGAATGAATTCATCAGACCTTCCTTTTCTTTCCGCCTCAGCTCGATGGAGAGCGTCCATGCGGCTACCAAAAAACCAAGTGCGACAAAAAAACCATAACTAAATATCGGAAGCGGGATAAATACACCGAACAAGTCGGCAATCATGTCGGAAATCGTGGGATAGCAGCGGGAGAACATGGGATTTTTTTAAGAAAATTTAAATGCGGTTGATAGTGTAATCATGGTATTCAACTCCGTTTCAGAATTTGGTTGTAAATGTAGTGAGATATTCAGAAAACCTGGGTTGAATTTTTCATGATTAATAATCACTTACTTTCACCATTTTCCTTCTGAAAACTTTTTTGCCCAAACTCAAACTCAAAATATAGGTACCGGAAGCAAGTTCGGCAGTATAAACTTTGGCATATTTCAATCCTGTCTGTTCATGAGCAAACAATGAAGTGTGAATGAGCCGTCCGCTGAGGTCGCGCACTTCCAGCTTCACATCACCCTGTTCGTAGAGAAAATATTGCAAAATTAAAAATTCTGAAAACGGGTTTGGGTATTGTCCCAACAACACCATCGGTTCATAGACCTCTAAAACCGGAATCGAAACATTCACGGAAGTGTCAGGCGGCAACACTTCAAAATAAATCTCGACTGTATCACAGAGCGCGGGGATTAAATCATCACAGGCGACATAAATCAACGTGTCCGTTCCGGAAAAACCGGGAAGCGATTCATAGTAAAGGCAGGTATCCTGGTTGAATGCAATCGTGCCGTAAGCGGAAAAATATTCGACATAAGCGGTGTCAATCGCGCCAAATAAATCATCGAAAGAAAAACAATGTGTGATGCTGCTGTCGTACGGTACAGTCAGGAAAATTTGAGCTGTATTGAACTCGCCTTCCACCGTGACATAAACCGTGATGGTGTCACACAAAAACGGTTCTCCCGTGCTGCAAACTTCAAGGGTGAATGAATCAGTTCCCGCATAGCCCGCTGCAGGTGTATAACTATGACAAAATGCGCCTTGATTGATAGTCACATTTCCGTAAAGCGGAGCCTCCACTATTTCCGTGCTCAATCCCGGGCAGACGGATTGAGTTGGATTCAGAAAACAAAACTCCACCTGCTCATTCTGAGGTGTTGTGGCTGCTATGACTGAAAGAATATTTTGTGTAGCAATCGCATGATTGGGAAATTCCGGTGGCACAGGTGCTTGTAACATCGGGGAGGTTGTGGCGCTGCCTGCTTTGCGGACATGGCGCTCACCCTTATTTACAAACCAGGATTCTCCGCTTTCGGGGTTAAAGTTTTTGCTCGTGATGGTTGAAACATAGTTCCAGTCGGCTTGTGCGCGATTTTCATTCACATCCAAAATGACATATCCTTTTTTTGTCAGTTGAATGTATTTCATGTGCGGGTTAGAAGATTGAATCGTGAGGCTGGGAACTGAAAACGGAAAACCGGGCGAGGTGATGCTGGTGGTTACAAATTCTACGCACACTGAATTGTTACCGTTGAAAGGATTATAATTACTTCCTGGAATATCATTCGCCCAGGAGGTATGAATGTCCCCGGTCAGTACGACTACGTTTTCAATATTGTTTTGCGTGACATGATTGATAAACCGACTGCGGTCAGCCTGATAGCCATCCCACTGGTCGCTGTTCAGCGGAATACCAAAAAGACGAAGTGGCGCCATCATCACCTGCTGGCACACGATTTTCCACAGCGCAGATGTATCACTAAGTTGGTCTTCAAACCAATCAAACTGAACATCGCCCAGCAGTTTTTTATTCGGACTTGACGCATTTGCCAATCCCTGTTCATGACGACCATAGAGGCGCGTATCCAAAACAATCATATCGAGCAGATTGCCGTATTTGATGGTACGCCAGATTTTCAGAGAATCATATTCATCCGGCTGGCGGATGGGCATCCATTCGCTGTATGCCTGCACCGAGTTGTCTTTCCGGACTTCCCAGGGACCTTCGCTGGCAGGAGTGTGATTTTCCGCGCCACCTACCCAGGAATTATTGGCGGATTCATGGTCATCCCAGGTTGTAATGAAAGGATAATACTGATGAATTTTCCGCAAATCTTCGTCCAGTTTATAATGAGAATGGCGGGTGCGGTAATCACTCAGCGTGATGATTTCATGAGGCGGGTCATAAGTTCTGCCGGAAATATTCGCGCTGTAACCGCCCACTCCGTATTCATAAATATAATCTCCGAGGTGAATCACCGCGTCCACATCATTGCGGTCTGCAATCTGACGGTAGGCATTGAAATATCCATGTTCATAACTGGAACATGAAACCACCGCAAAGCGGGCGCTGTCCACATCAGATGCAGGAGCGGTGCGCGTGCGACCGATGATTGAGTTTTGTTCCAGCGCATGAAACATGTAATAATAATGTGTAGCAGGTTCCAATCCGCAGACATCCACTTTCACCGTGAAATCATAGTTTTCATTGGTCACTGTTTTTCCGAAATTGACGAGCTGAGTAAATGCCGTATCCAACGCGACTTGCCAATAAACAACAATCTCATCTACAATTCCCGTATCGGGTGTGACCCTTGTCCAAAGCATAACTTTATCCGGCAACGGGTCGCCCGAAGCCACCCCATGATAAAAGGGTTTCATCATCGCGTTCGCGCTACCGCGCTGGCTGAAGTCAAGACTATCCTGCGCGGAAATTTTTCCTGAAAAAAACAAAAAAAGGAAGGGGAAAAGGAAGTTGCGAAAGTGGATGAAGTATTGCATGTGTGTTTTAGTGTAAATCATTTTTTTTAAACCGGCTCAATTAATTCCCGAAAACAAAATTCTCTTCCTTCAGCAGGATGTCTTTCAGACTGTTTTTAATACTTACATCAAAGATATGTTTCACCCTGATATAATTATCCGTGAACCCTGAAATGAATCCGTTTTCATTTTCCGATTCAAATAATACTTTTCTTTGCTGGTTTGAATGCTTTTCGTAAAAATGTCTTCTTTTTTTCAGGGAAAGGTTTCTCAACATTTTGCTTCTAAGCTTACATTCTTCAGGAGAAACTTTCCCTTGCATTTCAATAGCAGGCGTATTTGGTCTTTCAGAATAGGTGAAGACATGCAAATAAGAAATTTCCAACTCGTTGAGAAACTTGTAAGTTTCCAAAAAATCCGCTTCCGTTTCACCGGGAAAACCGACTATCACATCCACCCCGATGCAGCAATGCGGCATGATTTGTTTTATCAACTGCACTCTTTCGGTATATAAATTCCGGAGATAACGTCTGCGCATCTGTTTCAGAATCTTGTCGGAACCGGATTGCAACGGAATGTGAAAATGCGGAGCGAATCGTTTGGAAGTTGCTACAAAACGAATGATGAAGTCATTCAACAAATTCGGCTCAATGGAGGAAATGCGAAATCGCTCAATGCCCTCCACTTCATCCAACGCCATGATGAGTTCGAGTAAGGATTCATCCTTCTTTTTTCCACCCGAAAATCCTTTTCCGAAATCACCGATGTTCACTCCGGTCAGCACGATTTCCTTCACACCGGAAGCTGCAATCTCACGGGTTTGCTGCACAATCTCCGCGATTGTCGCGCTACGGCTCTTCCCTCTTGCCAGCGGAATGGTGCAAAAAGTGCATCCGTAATCACAGCCATCCTGCACTTTCAGAAATGTGCGGGTGCGGTCGCCAAAAGAGTGAGCATCAACATAAAAATCCACCTCGTCAATGGCTGTCGCATGAATTTCAGCCTGAAGTTCATTGCCATTCTGATTTTCGAGGTGTTGAAGAATGTTGAATTTTTCAGCCGCTCCCAGCACCATGCTGACTCCGGTAATGGCGGCAATTGTTTCAGGCTGCAACTGCGCGTAACAACCCACTACCGCGATTTTTGCATCCGGTGATTGTCTTTTGATTTTGCGAATGATTTGGCGACATTCCTTGTCCGCATTTTCAGTGACCGAGCAGGTATTGATAACATACACATCCGCGACTGAGTCAAAATCCACTTTTTCAAAACCGCTTTCCGAAAACTTCCTGGCAATGGTGGATGTTTCCGAAAAGTTGAGTTTGCATCCTAATGTGTGAAAAGCAACGGTCTTTGCATTCATGAAGTTGGCAAAGTTAGAGGATGCAGGGCAACTTGGGGCTTTTTTTGAAGACTTAAGTGAAGTTGTCAAAATAACATCCGTTATTTGAAGCCTGCATGTGCAGATATTAGACTTTAGATATTAGATTTTCGGAAAAGTCTAAAACCATTTTATACTGCATAAAAACCAAGCCATTGCGAACCACCTGTTCAATTTCAACGGTCTTGAAACCGAATTTTTCGAATAATCCTTTGGTAAATTCACTGGCTTCTGTTTGAAAATACCGAATGTTATTTTTCTTTCCCCATTCCAATAGTTTTTTTAATAAATCATTCCCGAATTCCGCCTTTTTTTCCAGGCATCCTTATACAGCAAGATAATATGTCCGTCATTTTTTATGCTTCCAAATCCGATGATGGTGTTTTTTTCAATCGCGACCAAGCTCATCGGCTGTGTAACGAAATCAAAGAATCCGGCATCCTCCACTACGGAAGCCCATGTTATTAATTTCTCTTGATTATAAACTTTTTTTTCAGCGTGTAAAACACTATTTTGATACAGCGCTGAAATTATCGGAATATCTTCCATCTCAACGCTTCGAATTGTAAATTCCATGTATTTTATTTCAACATTAAAAACAACGACCCTCTTTCTGTGTGATTTATCTTCTTTTGGTTGCGCCTCCTGAAAACAACATTCCAAACAATCCTCTCACGAGTTGTCTGCCTATTTCTCTTCCCATCGTACTACCCATCACTTTCTCTACATTGCTTTTCTGAGGTCTTGTAGTGGTTGTTCTTCCTCGTGCAACGGTCACTTTTTCCGGTTTTTTTTCTTGTAACTGAGCGGTTCTGTTAATCCGCTCAGTTAAAATATCGTGCGCGCTGATTGAGTCAATCATTTTATCATACTTTAATTTTAATGAAGAGGAAGAAAGCAGATGCTGGTAATCCCCGGGTGTCAAAGGACCCATGATGGAACGAGGTGGAGTAAGATGCGTGACGGCTACTTCGGTCGGAATTCCCTTTTCATTCAACACGGTAATCAAAGCCTGTCCGATGCCCATCGAGGTAAGCGCTTTATCAATTTCATAGAAATCAGAGCGCGGATAGGTTTTTACTGTTTTTCTAAGATTTTCAGCATCGTTAGGCGTGAACGCCCTGAGGGCATGTTGAATTCGATTACCCAATTGTCCAAGAACGCTTTCAGGAATATCGCTGGGGGATTGCGTACAAAAGAATATTCCAATGCCTTTTGAGCGTATCAATCTCACAATCTGTTCGATTTGCTCAAGGAATGCTTTCTGAGAATCTTTGAAAAGCAAATGTGCTTCATCAAAAAAGAAAACCAATTTTGGTTTATCCAAATCACCGGCTTCCGGCATGTTCTGATAAATCTCGACAAGCAGGCTGAGCAAAAAAGTTGAAAATAAATCCGGCTGACTTTGAATATCGGAAATATTCAGCAGGCTGATGACGCCTTTTCCGTTTCTGGTTTGGAACAAATCATCAATTTCGAAGGATGGCTCACCAAAAATTTCAGCCAAGCCCTGCTGTTCCAACGCTACGATTTTTCGGATGATAGTACCTGATGTCGAGGTTGCAATTTTTCCATACGATTCTTTTATTTCATCTTTTCCGGGACCTTCTGTCAGGTAAAAAATCACTTTTTTCAAATCATTCAGGTCAAGCAGTGGCAACTTATTATCATCTGCATATTTGAAAACCACTGCCAGTGTTCCGGTTTGTGTATCATTCAGATTCAGGATTTTTGACAACAACACGGGACCAAATTCAAGAACCGTTGCTTTCATTGGAGCGCCAAGTTTTCCGGATAAGGAATACAATTCAACCGGAAAACCACTCGGATTGAATTGAATGCCCAAATGATGAGCACGCTCTTCCAGTTTAGTGTTTATCGCACCGGGTTTGTTCAGACCGGATAAATCCCCTTTCACATCCAACAAAAATACAGGCACTCCCTGTTCAGAAAGGTGCTCTGCCAGGACCTGCAAGGTGCGGGTTTTACCAGTACCGGTTGCTCCGGCTACTAATCCATGCCGATTCATCATCCGTAATTGAAGATTCACTTTAGCATCTGCAATGATTTCCTGATTTAATACTCCTCCTCCCAAATGGATGTGCGTTTCTTTGGAAGAGTAAGATTGCTGAATTTTTTCAATGAATAATTGTCGCTTTTCACTCATGATTTTAGAAAAAGTTAAATAATATGAAATAGTTAATCTTGAATTAATTCCGGAATTTGAAAAAATAAAGTTGAACAAAAAAAAAGCCCTGAACGATTCATTCTTTCAGGGCTTTTCCTTTTCCTTAAATATTTTAATATTCTAAAACACGAGGTAGTTCTTTTGCCTGAGCTACCCAATCATTGACCTCTTTGGCAGCGGGGACTTTACGAACTAATTTTTTTGCCTCATTCACCTCTTCCATTTTTTTCGTCAGGTTGTCCGCATTTCTTTGCGCCAACTCAGGCACTGTGTCAACTCCGGCAGCTTCCAGTAATTCAGCATATTCAGACCCGACTCCTTTAATGCGAAACAAGTCAACCATGTTTGCAAATTTTAAAATCTGACTCTCTGATATTCCAGACTTTTCAGAAAGCTGTTTTCTGTCTTTCGGTGTTTTAGCCTGTTTCAATAAAGCGTCAGTTGTTGAAACACCTGAATTCCTGAGTTTCTCACCAAGAACAGGACCAATACCTTCCACTTCTTCAATTTTGTAGTTTGCCATAAATGAATTGATTTTTATATTTAAAAAATAATATTTACTTTAACAGTTTACCGAACTTTTCGCCAATTCCTTTGCCCTGCGCTTTTAGTAAATTTCCTACAACATTACCTCCCGCTCCGCCAAGCATTTCAGTTATTTTTGACTGGTCAAACCCTCCGGATGGTTTGTTTCCGGAAATTTTACTCATAATAAAAGGCACCGCAAATGTGCTGACAGCACCTGCAACTTGCGGACTCAATCCAAGTTTGGAAGTTAAAGCGCTTACAAGTTGATTTGAAATCCCTGTTACAATCGGATTTCCGCCAACAGGGGAATTGCCATTAAAGAGATTTAACAAGCCGCTGATATTACCGGAGCCTGCTTCTTTAAGCAATCCGGATTGAATGGTGTCTTTAGTTAATCCCACCGCTTGTTCAGCTTGCTGGGAATTCAATTGAAATTTGCTGCCGAGCTGTTGAGTTAATTCACCCTTCGCTGCGGAAAAAATTGAGTTAAGCATCTCTTATTGATTTTTTTTTAAAAATGATAGAATTTAAGCACTGAAAGGTAAAAAATTCTTGTTGATTTTTTAGATTTCTTGATAATTAAATTTTTAGGTTTTTATTGTAATATAAATATTGCCAGAACAGGGATAGTTTTTCTTTAATTTCACACCAATTTTTAAACCCGTTATGCTGAAAATCGGAGTTCTGGGCGCAGGTCATCTTGGCAAAATTCATTTGAAACTCATCAAAGAGATTGGCGATTATGAATTGGTTGGATTTTATGACCCTGATGATAAAAACGCTGCAACTGCTGCCGGTGATTTAAATGTGTCGCGATTCACTGACATGAATGAATTGCTGGAGAAGTCGGATGTTGTGGACATCGTGACTCCTACCCTTTCGCATTTCGATTGCGCTGAAAAAGCAATCAAAAAATCGAAGCATGTTTTTATCGAAAAGCCGCTCACCTCAACGCTTGAAGAGGCAAAAATACTCATCGCGCTGACAGAAGAAGCCGGCATCAAAGCGATGGTCGGGCATGTGGAGCGGTTTAATCCCGCTTTTCTGGCGATTCGCGACATGGAACTGCATCCGCTCTTTATTGAAACACACCGCCTGGCGCAATTCAACCCGCGCGGGACCGATGTTTCGGTGGTGCTGGATTTGATGATTCACGATTTGGATATTATCCTCAGTGTAGTGAAATCGAATGTCAGGCGCATCAGCGCGAGCGGGGTGGCGGTGATTAGCAAATCACCGGACATCGCCAACGCGCGGATTGAGTTTGAAAACGGCTGTGTCGCCAATATCACTTGCAGCCGGATTTCGATGAAGCAAATGCGCAAAATCAGATTTTTTCAAAAAGACGCTTACATCAGCATGGATTTATTGGAAAAGTCCACCGAAATTTTCAGGATGGCGGACGTTGATGGCAACGAAAATCCCAATACATTTACCATTGACACCGGAAATCACGGAGAACAAAAAGCCATCAGCTACGAGAAGTTAGGCGACCCGAAAGTGAATTCCATCAAAATGGAGTTGGAGTTGTTTGCTAAATGTGTGTTGAATGACACAGAACCTCCTGTAAGTCTTCAAGATGGCTACAAGGCGATGGAAATCGGTGAACAGGTGCTAAAGGTGATAGAAAAAAACAGGATTGTTTGAACAATATTGACAACCGAAAGACATTAAATGAGTGATACTAAAACTAAAATGATTTTATCCGCGACCGGTTTTTTTAGGGGTAGTTCCAAAAATTGTTTGTTTTCACGCCTTAACCCTTCCTTGTTCGTTCTGATTGTTTTTTTTTCCCTGTCAGGATGCGGTAAAGATGAAGGTATTCCCGCGTATCTCTACGTTCCTGAATTTTCACTTACAACAACTACGATGCAGGGCACTGATTCACACAACATCACGGATGTTTGGGTTTATAATGGGTTAAATCTGCTGGGTATTTATGAATTGCCCGCGCACTTTCCCATTTTGGAGGAAGGTGAACATCGCATCATCGTGCTTGCAGGAATAAAAATCAATGGTGTTTCCTCCACACGCACCGCCTATCCTTTTTTCCAGGCGGACACCTTTAACCTGACTCTGCAACGGGGTAAAACAGATACACTGCTCCCTTCCATCCGCTATTTGTCTTCAGCGGTTTTCAGCATGCATGAAGATTTTGAACTCAGCGAAGGATTCTCGATGATGCAGCGGACTACTGATGCCGCTGAAGTATTTGAAGGCAACGCATCCGGTTTATTAATCGCTACAGACACCGCTGAAACAATCGCGGTGAGCAACGCTGCCTATGTCATCCCTTTCACTACGGACGCGGTGTTCCTTGAAATGAATTACAAAAACAATCACATTTTTGAAGTGGGAATCAAAGCATTTATAGGCGCGCAGGAGTTTTCCTTTTACAAAATCACCGTTCCTCCGCGCGCTGACTGGAACAAACTCTATGTCAATTTCACACCCGAAATCAGGCAGGTTCAGGCGGATAATTACCGCATTTATTTCCGGGCGGTTCCGGACATGCCCGCGGATTCGGTTAAAATTTTATTCGACAATCTCAAACTGATTTACGGGGGTATTTAGCAATGAAAAAAAACAAAAACATCATTGCGGTATTTTACCCGCTGAGCGATTATCTCGCTGCGATGGTCGCATGGGGTGTTATGTTTATTTTCAGAAAAACATATATTGGCGGCTATTCCCTGAAAACCGAATATGGCAGGGAGTGGATATTTGATGACAACTTTTACTACGGAATTTTATTAGTGCCGCTGTTTTGGCTGGCGCTTTATTTCATCTCCGGCACCTACCTCGATTTTTTTCGTAAGTCGCGCCTCACAGAGTTGTATAAAACCTTTCTGTTCTCCCTGTTTGGGGTGATGATATTATTTTTTACCCTCCTCATTGATGACCTGATTGATGATGATTACAAAAATTTCTACCGGACAATCGTGGTTTTGTTTTCCCTGCATTTTCTGCTGACGGCAACCGGTCGCATCTTGATTTTAAACCGGGCAAAAACATTGGTAAAAAGAGGGGCAGTCGGATACAACACGATAATTGTGGGCGGAAATGAAAGCGCGGTGCAACTCTACCAGGAAATTCATGACCCGAAAAAAGCGCTCGGTTTCAGATTCATCGGATTTATTGATGCCAACGGCAGTTCAACAAATGAACTGGAAACGTACTTGCCGAAATTGGGCACGTTGCGGGAACTGGAAAGCATCACAGCGCAGACTGACATTGAGGAAGTGATTATCGCGATTGAATCTTCCGAACATCACAAACTGAATCAAATCATCAACGACCTTGCAGGAAAAAAAGTGATGATTAAAATCATTCCCGACATCTATGATATTCTCACCGGTTCAGTGAAAATGGAAAATGTGATTGGCGCTCCGCTGATTGAAATCTACCCGGAGATTATGCCTTTCTGGCAAAAAATTGTCAAGCGTGCCATGGACATGATGGTGTCATTGATTTCACTCATCGTTATCTCGCCTTTGTTATTGCTCATTGCCCTCCGGGTGAAGTCATCTTCAGACGGACCGGTTTTTTTCAAACAGGAAAGAATCGGATTATATGGCAAACCATTCATGATGTATAAGTTTCGTTCCATGAAAGTAAATGCGGAAAAAGACGGACCTAAACTTTCATCCAAAGATGACCCCCGTATTACTTCGTTCGGAAAATTTCTCCGCAAGTGGCGGTTGGACGAACTGCCGCAATTTTATAATATTCTGAAAGGCGACATGTCGCTGGTAGGTCCCCGCCCTGAAAGAAAATTTTTCATTGAACAGTTGGTGAAAATCGCGCCTGCTTATAAACATCTTCAAAAAGTGAAGCCCGGACTTACCTCCTGGGGCATGGTGAAATTCGGCTATGCCGAAAATGTCCATCAAATGGTGAAGCGCATGAAATGGGATTTGCTCTACATCGAAAATATATCCCTTGCCATTGATTTGAAAATCATGATCTACACCGTGCTGGTGATGCTGCAGGGAAGGGGGAAGTGAGGGGTGAATTTAGTGAAGTTATCAGAAAAGCATCCGCAATTTGAAGCTTGCATGAGCAGATATTAGACTTTAGATGTTAGATGCATGAGTTTGGACTTGTGCTTATAAAATTCATCAGAGAATCCCCCCTTCCAAAAAAACTTGACAAAACATTTTTTCTCCTCTACATTGAGGTCATTGTTATCACGCTGAATTATTCAGCAGGAAAGAACTGGAGGGGAGATGAAAACAATCAAAGGCTTTTTACTTGCTGCATTATCGGTCGCTTTTTC
>JBGTCY010000225.1:0-12382 GCA_041748615.1 Chitinophagales bacterium | reverse complement strand
GGATCATAGATGCACGGGTTTTGTACAAAATTCTTGAAACTCTTGCACCTGAACAACAATATTATAAATTAAATATCAACATATAATGTTGATTAACATTGTATTATGTTGATTTTTGAAGAAAATCAGCAAAGCCTACTTCGTCCCGATTTGGCAAATCCAAATGTGGGCGCCTCAATATCCCGACTGGCTCGTGATGAAGCTCTGGATAAACAACATCACCGGTGACGTGGACATCATCAACGGATTGAACCATTACATCGGGATGAAATATATTAAGGTGGAAATGTTTCCGGAATTCGAATACATGCCTTACATCCTTGGCGGCATGATTGCTTACGGTCTGCTCACGGCATTGGTCGGAAGAAAATTCATGCTGTGGGGGTTTTTATTCATACTCATTGCTGCCGGTATCGCGGGCATGGTGGATTTCTATTTGTGGGGCTACGACTACGGACACAACCTCGACCCGAAAGCCGCGATTAAAGTACCCGGCATGAGTTATCAGCCTCCGGTAATCGGCAGCAAAGAACTCTTGAATTTCATCGCCTACTCCGCGCCCGACATTGGCGGCTGGCTGATGGTGGTGGCAGGAGGTGGTGTGATTGCCGCATTGGGGATTGATTGGTTAAAAAATAAATAAGGAAAGGATGATAAAAATAAAAGCCTCACCCCCCGCCCCCCGCTCCAAAAGAGCGGGGGTACCCGAGCCGTGTGCCATTGAAAGAACCGGAAGTAGTTTTTCTTTTGAAACGATATTTATTTTTTTTACAGGAACAAAAAAATATAATAAGAAAAAATTTTCCAGTATTAAAGAAAAAATTTTTGATTTGATTAGCCCGGAATATGTAGTCCGTCCGGACACCCCTCTCCGAAGGAGAGGGGGCGGGGGTGAGGCTTTTTTTATTCTTGCCCTATTCCTATCCTCCTGCACCATCGCCCCCGAACCCATTCACTTCGGTAAAGACGCCTGCGAGCATTGTAAGATGCTGATTATGGACATCAAATTTGGCGCTGAAATCGTGACGCAGAAAGGAAAGGTTTTTAAGTTTGATGATATTAATTGCATGGTGGAATTTAAGCGGGAAAAAGATTTGCAAGAGGCGGATATCGCTTATCAGTTGGTGGTGGATTTTCATCAAACAAAAGAATTACTGTCTGCGGAAAAATCGTTTTATATTTTTTCCGAAGAAATCAGAACACCGATGGCGAGCAAAGTGGCGGCTTTTGAAAATGAAGAAACCGGAAATCCTTACTTGCAAAAATTTCCGGGAAAGACATTTACCTGGAAAGAAATAAATGAATTATTTTGATGAAATGTTTTTTCACAGTCATAATAATTATCATCCATTTTTTTGCCGCGCAAGCCGGAGTAATCAGTGTGGGCGAACAATCATCCGTTAAATCCATCAAGCAGGCGGTGGAGCTTGCCAACGCAGGCGACACAATTATCGTGAACAGCGGAACCTATACTGAAGGAAATATCATCATCGAAAAACCGCTCACGCTCATCGGTGAAAATCATCCGGTGAT
Source organism: Chitinophagales bacterium (assembly GCA_041748615.1). GTDB lineage: Bacteria > Bacteroidota > Bacteroidia > Chitinophagales > CAIOSU01 > JBGTCY01. The sequence goes on along the minus strand of JBGTCY010000225.1, from coordinate 10,849 downwards.
GGACGGGGAAAGTAAATTTGAAATTTTCACGATTGCTGCCGAAAATGTAACGATTGACGGCTTCAAAATCATCAATTCCGGCAGGTCTAATCTTGATGATTTGGCAGGTATCAAATGTTACGATGCGCATCATATTATTATTCGCAACAATCAATTCGACAACACTTTTTTTGCCATCCATCTTTCCAACACCAATTTCAGTCATATCGAAAACAATCATCTCAAAGCACAGGCAGTTCATGAATATGAACTCGGCAACGGCATCCACCTTTGGAAATCCACCGATGCGGTGATTATGAACAACACGATTTACGGACACCGTGACGGGATTTATTTCGAGTTTGTCACCAACACCCGCATCACCGGCAACGTGGCGGACAACAATAGGCGTTACGGACTGCATTTTATGTTTTCGCATGACAACGTGTATGAAGAAAATATTTTTAGAAATAATGGCGCTGGCGTGGCGGTGATGTACACCACCAACGTGAAAATGTACCGCAACACGTTTGAAAAAAACTGGGGTTCGGCTTCTTACGGCATCCTGTTGAAAGACATTCGCGACAGCGAAGTGGAAGGCAATATATTTAGGGGAAACACGAGCGGCATTTACATGGAAGGCACAAGCCGGACAAATTTCACCGGCAATCTTTTTCATTCCAACGGATGGGCAATCAAGCTGCAGGCGAGTTGTGACGACAATGTTTTTACCGGTAATAATTTCATCGCCAATACATTTGATATTTCAACAAACGGGATGGTCGTGCTGAATAATATTGACGGCAACTACTGGGATAAATACGAGGGCTACGATTTGAACCGCAATGGCATAGGCGATATTCCCTACAATCCCGTGAGCCTGTTTTCTGTGCTGGTGGAGCGTATTCCGGCAGCGATGATGCTGTGGCGCAGCTTTTTGGTTTTCCTGCTCGATAGAGCAGAGAAAGTGCTGCCTGTGGTGACGCCCGAAGATTTAAAAGACCATTCCCCCAACATGCGACCTCATGATATTAGTTAAAAAAATACGGAAGGATTTCGGCAAACTGCGCGCGGTGAATGACGTGAGCTTAGAGTTTGAAGCGGGCAAATCGTATGCGCTGATTGGTCCGAACGGCTCCGGTAAAACCACGCTGATAAAATGTATTCTCGGATTGGTGGTACCCACGTCTGGCGATATTCATATTGATAATGAAAGTATTTTAAATAGCTGGCGGTACCGCGAGAAAATCGGCTATATGCCGCAAATCGGGCGCTATCCCGACAACATGCGCATCGGGCAGATTTTTGACATGATTAAAAATATCCGGAAGCATCCGCATACACCCGATGAAGAACTGTTGGACGCGTTTGAATTGAAAAGCATGTTCGATAAAAAAATGCACACGCTGTCGGGCGGCACACGGCAAAAGGTGAGCGCAGCGCTGGCGTTTTTATTCAATCCCCCGGTGTTGATTTTGGATGAACCCACAGCCGGTCTCGACCCCGTATCGGTGGAATTGCTGAAGGAAAAAATTCAGCGTGAAAAAAAAGCGGGCAAACTGCTCATGATCACTTCCCATATCATGAGCGATTTGGACGACATGACCAACGAACTCATTTATCTGAATGAAGGCGTGATTAAATATCAAAATTCAATTGAGCAACTGAAATCAGAAACAGGCGAAGACCGTTTGGGCAAAGCCATTTCGAAAGTGATTTTGAATGGGGTGAAATCTAATAAGTATGCTGATAGCAAATAAATATTACCGTCATTGCGAACCCCGATTGCGTTGTATTGTGTGTTGCATTGGGGTGAAGCAATCCCTTTTTTTTGGGGGATTGCTTCAGGAATGGTATTCGCGCAAAGCATTTTATTCCCTCGCAATGACGATAAAAAAAGAAAGCATTGATTAAAATAATCAAATACGTCATCTACGACATCCTGCGGACGCGGTTCATCATTCTCTACACGCTGTTTCTGCTGTTGAGCGCGGTGGGCATGTTTCAGTTGGACAGCGACACTTCCAAAGTCATTCTCAGCCTGATGAATATTTTGCTGATTGTGGTGCCGTTGGTGAGTGTGGTGTTCACGACCATCCATTTTTACAATTCGTATGAATTCATCGAAATGATGCTCGCTCAGCCGGTGAACCGCAACGTAGTGTTCCTCGCGGAATATTTATCCATCGCTTTTTCATTGTGCGCGGCTTTTCTGGTTGGTATCGGTATTCCACTCCTTTTTTATGGCGCATCCGCATCGGGGTTCAACCTGCTTTACACCGGAACCATCCTCACTTTGGTATTCGTTTCGCTGGCGTTTCTCCCCGCGGTGCTCACGCGCGACAAGGCGAAAGCGATTGGCATCGCCCTGCTGTTCTGGTTTTATTTCGCGCTCATTTACGATGCGTTCGTGTTGTGGATTATCTATTCGTTCAGCGACTACCCGCTCGAAAAAGCCACGCTCGCCCTCATCTCTCTCAACCCCGTTGACCTCGCGCGCATCATCATGATTTTACAATTGGACATCTCCGCGCTGATGGGCTACACGGGCGCTTTCTACAAAGATTTTTTCGGCAGCGGCACCGGCTTCATCTTCTCTTCCGCCATCCTCCTGCTTTGGGTGCTTATTCCCTTGTTTGCCGCTTTGCGAATTTTCAAGAACAAAGACATATAGCCATGAAACCCGACATCACCAACCGTGCGGATATTGAAAAACTGATTAACGAGTTTTATATCAAAGTGCGCAATGACGCGGTCATTGGATTTTTTTTCAACGATGTCGTAAAAGTAGATTGGGACAAACACCTGCCGGTGATGTATGATTTCTGGGAAAATATTTTATTCCACACAGGCAACTACGAAGGCAACCCCATGGAAATTCACAAACGATTGAACGAAAAACACAAAATGAACATGCAGCATTTTCAGCAATGGATTTCCCTTTTCAACAAAACGGTGGACGAACATTTCAAAGGCAAAAATGCCGAACAAATCAAAACCCGCGCGTTGAGCATCGCTACGGTGATGCAGGTGAAGTTGTTTGGGTAAAATAGGAATTTGGAAAATTTCTTCTATTACTCGGTAAAAGACTTCAATCGCGGGACGCTGCTAATCAAAGCAAGGTATAGGCGTCCAAAGCAAACGCAATATGAGTTTAATGCCTAAAGTTTGGGGGTTAAGGTTAGTTGGAAAGTTGAGTGACTCAAACTTTAAACATTAGATTTTAAACTCTTGCTGATGATTTAGGCGCGGCATCAAGGATGTCTTTAGAAGCCTGGTCAGCGTACTTTTCAAAGTTTTTGTTGAAGGCTTCCGCGAGTTCTGCGGTTTTCTGGTCGTAGGAATCTTTATCAGCCCAGGTGTTGCGCGGATTGAGGATTTCATCCGGCACGTTGGGACATGTTTTTGGGATGAGCACTCCGAAAACCGGATGCGGCTCATACGCTACAGTATCGAGTTCGCCATTGAGGGCAGCGGTAATCATGGCGCGGGTGTAGGCGAGTTTCATGCGTTTGCCAACGCCATAAGGTCCGCCCGTCCAGCCGGTGTTGATGAGCCATACATGTGCTTGAGTGGATTGCATGCGCTTGCCGAGCATTTCGGCATATTTGGCGGGATGAAGCGGGAGGAAGGGCGCTCCGAAACATGCGGAGAAAGTGGTGCTGGGTTCGATAACTCCCGCTTCGGTGCCGGCAACGCGCGCGGTGTAACCGGAAATAAAGTGGAACATCGCCTGACCGGGCGTAAGCTGCGAAATAGGGGGCAGCACGCCAAACGCATCAGCGGTGAGGAAAAAGATATTGTTGGGAATGTTGCCGACCGAAGGGAAAACGGCATTGCTGATATGATTGAGGGGATAGGAAACGCGGGTGTTTTCGGTAACGCTCTTATCCGCATAGTTGACTGTACGACTGTTCTCGAGGTAACGGACGTTTTCGAGCAGCGCTCCGAATTTGATAGCGCGGAAAATATCGGGTTCTTTTTCTTCGGTGAGGTCAATGCACTTGGCGTAGCAGCCGCCTTCAAAGTTGAAGACACCTTTGTCGCTCCAGCCGTGCTCATCATCGCCAATCAACCCGCGGTTGGGATCTGCAGAAAGCGTTGTTTTGCCGGTGCCGGACAATCCGAAGAAAAGAGCGGTGTCGCCATGCTCACCGATATTGGCGGAGCAGTGCATAGAGAGAACGTCCCGTTCGTGGGGCAATACATAATTGAGTACGGAGAAAATGCCTTTTTTGATTTCCCCGGTGTAGGCTGTGCCCCCGATGAGAATTGTTTTCTTGGTGAAATTGACCACTGCGAAATTGTGTTGACGGGTGCCGTGTTTTTTTGCATCGGCTTTGAAACCCGGAGCGGCAAGCACTGTCCATTCGGGTTGCATGGAAAGTTGTTCTTCACGGGAAGGGCGGAGAAACATATTGTTTGCAAACATATTCTGCCACGGCAGTTCAGTAATCACGCGGACATTCATGCGATAAGTCGGGTCGGCACAAACGAAGGCATCGCGCACATAAATGTCTTTGCCTTCGAGGTAATGGGACATGTCTTTAAAAAGAAGGTCGAAATTGGCGGCTTCAAAGGGGATGTTGAAATTGTTCCAATGGACACTGCCGGTGGTTTTATCATCTTTGACAATGAAGCGGTCTTTGGGCGACCTGCCGGTGAACTCACCGGTGTCCACCGCGAGTGCTCCGGTGTCATTGAGGACGGCTAATTCTTTTTTGACAGAGTGTTCATATAATTCTGAAGGGGTAAGGTTCCAATAAATGTTGCTAAGGTTTTTAAGGCTGGCTTCGAGTCCGGATACGTTGCTTTTATAACCGTGAATAGTCATCAGTGTGATTTTTTATTTTTTAAAAAATAAGAGGGCAAATTTAGGGAAAAAGAACGTGTGTGAACGCAAGTTTGAGAATTTATTCGGTTTTGTCAACTTTCAGTGAAATAACTAGTTTGGCAGGGTGATGCATTCCGAATCGGAAGAAATTTCTGAAATCTTTTTTGGGAAATATGCTGAAAATATAACCAATTATCAAATTTTGGTGATTATTAATTCTGTAGTTTATTTACTTAGCTTTCATCTCTAAATATTTTATTAATATTTGGGTGTTGGGCAAATTGCAATTGTATCGTTATGGTGAGTATCGAAAAATTGGGAAACCATGCGGGGTGGCAATCGCTCCCCTTGGACTCCGCTGCCAATGACGCATGGTCTAAGCATTTGTAAATCATTTTGGTACAAATAGTAAAATGCGTCATTTTCAACAGGGGTGTATTTTAATATATGGAACCTCAGGGTGACTCACGCGAATCATTTAAAGTGGTGAAATTTGTTCAGTACTCAATCCTTTCAAAAATTTACATGATTTTATTTTAAAATACAGTTTGTTCAGTTGAAAAATGTAATAGCCCTTTTGATTTTTCTTTCATCCACCCAACACCTTTCTGCACAATATTTTACTATTTACAATACAGCTAATTCCGGGTTACCTGATAATACGGTGCGCGTTTTAGCCAATTCATCTCACGGTAGTTTATGGATTGGAACGGATTGGGGATTGTCAAGTTTTAATGTCGGGAATTGGTCAGTGTATCAATCTGCAAATTCCGCGTTGCCGGATAATTCCATTCGCAGTATCGCATTCGACAACTTGCAGCGCGTTTGGGTTGGTACTTTTTTGGAAGGAGTGGCGGTAATTGAAAATGATTCCGTGATTAAGGTGTTTAATACGCTTAATTCCCCATTGCCTGATAATCAGGTTCGTTGCATTGCAGTGGATTCAACAGGCGGTATATGGCTTGGTACCACCGGTGGACTTGCTTGTGTCCGCGACAGTGTTTGGGAAATTTACAATATCAATAACTCCGAATTATTATCCAACAATATCGCTTCCTTACATTTTGATGCACAACAAAAGTTATGGGTTGGTACTGTGAACGGAGGATTAGCGCGCCTGGATGAAAAAAACTGGACGGTGTTTAATCCTTCAAACTCGGGAATGGCGGATAACACCGTTTTAGGTATCAGTCATGACTCCAACAATGTTTTATGGCTCGTAACTCCCGCTGGCGGGCTGACAGCTTTTGACGGTAGTAGCTGGCTGAATTTTAATGTTGCCAATTCCTTAATCCCATCCAACAGCCTGAATGGAATTGTGATTGAAAATCAAAAAAAAATTATTTCAACAATCAACAATGGATTGGTAATTTATGAAGGCGGCACCAACTGGCAACACTATCATGTTTCAAATTCTTTACTGCCGCAAAATGAATTATTAAGCATTGTGACAGGCGATTCCGGCTGTGTTTGGCTGGGAACATCCAATAGCGGATTGGTGAAGTTTTGTGAATCTATATCAGATTCGTATTCTCCTGTTTTCTCACAAACTCAAGTCACTGTATTAAATCCGGTTGTTGACGTTTTACATCTTCAGTTCACGGGAGACTTAGCAGATGTGCAAATGATTATTTATGATTACACAGGGAAAAAGCAATTTTTTCGTCATGAAAAAATTTCGTCTGATTTTTCACTGTCTGTTTCTCACTTGACACAGGGATTCTATTTTCTGGAAATAACGAATCACAATCATCGAATCATCCGTTCATTTATCAAACTTTGATACAAACATTCAACAACTTTTAGTCTTCAAGATAAAAAATCCAGGTGTCCTTGAATTCAGGTTCTTTTTTCAGTTGGTTGGCTTTTTCCAGACCTTCCTTTAATGTTCCCGGATTGCGCAGGTAGATGTAGTGAACATTTTTTTGCTTGTTGAAGAAGATACCTGTATCAACATTCTTTTTCTTCAAATCTACTACCTTGCGTTTTGCATTGGCTTCATCACTGAATGCGCTCAACACTATCAGATATTTTCTTTCCGATTCTATAGCTGTAGTTTCTTTCTTAGCGTCCGTTTTTGAATATTCAATATCACTTTTTTTAACCCCCTTTAAGTAATCTTCCTGTAGTTGCATGATTTCCTGTTTCGCGCTAATCAGCGAATCCTGGAATTCTTTCACAGATTGTGTGATTTCTTTTTTCAACTGGCTGATTTCCGCGTCTCGTTGTTCAACTGATTTTTGCAGATTTTCATTTTTGGTTTCCAGCTCGCTGATTTGATTGGCTTGCTGTTGTTGTTTTTCCTGCATATTTCTGACCGCTTCAATAATTCCCTTATCTTCTTTTTTTCCAAACTTGATACCCATCAGCAATTCATGTGTGCCGCCCGTGTAATCTTTGATACTGTTAAGCGCCATGTCGTAGGAATATCCTAATGTGAAACGGTCATGCAGGCGAAAACCTCCGCCAAAACTCAAAGCATAATCATAACGGTACATCACGGAAACCCATCCCAAATCCTTATAGCGAAAACTGCTGCCGAAATCAACCTGGTAAGTGTTGAATTTATCGGTAGTTCTGAACATGGCATTCGGCTCAATGAAAAATTGTTCATCCATCAGCGGAATGGCATAACCCACCGTGCTCAGGTAATGTCGTCCCATGCGGTAGGAGGATTCATCGCGGTCCTGAAAACGAATGTTGGTTCCCAACACTTGCGGAACGGAAAATCCGACCTGCAATCCCTTAAACCAATAACTGATACCGGCAGAGGCATCAAAATTCAATCCTCGTTGCTGATTCGTGCCCAGCAACGCGTCATTAAGATCATCAATCACCACTTTGCTGAAGTCAACGCGGGTTTCTAATACTCCGGCTGATAGTCCGAGGCTGAGTTTATGATGTTCACCGATTTTGAAATAATATGCGTAAGCCAACTGAGCACCGATTCGTTCCACGATGTTGGTGATGTCGCTGAAGACATATCCTCCGAGTCCGATTTTGTCTTTGATGGTGCCGTCAAGCGTTGCCACACGGGTTTCTGGAGCACCTTTGAAATCAACCCATTGTTTGCGATACATCAGGTAAAGTTGTGTGGCGTCCCGTTCTCCGGTACGTGCCGGGTTATACATAAACGGGTTGTAATAGTACTGCGAATACAAAGGAATTTGTTGAGCTTCCAGCTGTGAAGCCATCATTCCAAAAAAAAGCAGGAACATCCATTTTTTCATGACCATGATTTTTATAGGGTCTTAAGTTTTGTTCGTTTCAATTTTTAATTTTCTTTTACCTCAAAATCGTCACCGCGCCTTTTTGAACAATGTTTGATTCAGGACAACGAATGATATAATAGTAAGTACCATCAGGCAGAGGTCTTCCTCTTTCGGTTCCGTCCCAGTCGTTTTGATAGTTTTTTGTTTTGAAAATTTCACTGCCCCACCGGTTGTACATACCTACCTCACATCCCGGATATACATCAATGTTTCTGATAATCCAGGTATCATTGCTGCCATCGCCATTCGGAGTAAAAAGATTAGGCGGATTGAAGGTGTAATCGTCTCTCACTTCCACATTCACGGTTGCGACCGCAACGCATCCGTTAATGTCTGTAACGGTGACAGAATATAATGTAGCGACAACCGGACGCGCGTTTGGAGCGGCAGAGAAAGCGTCATCCAGACTCTCGGCAGGTGACCATTCAAATGCAACACCTCCTCCGACATTCAGCGTGATAACTTGTCCTTTGCTGACAATGGTATCCGGAGTGATGGTAATGCTGAGCGGGTCAAACGCTGTAACATTGATTTCATCCGTTGAAGTACATCCGAAATTGTTGGTGACGGTCACTAAATAAACGCCAGTTTCATTGACATGAATTTCAGAAGCAGTATCGTTTGTTGACCATAAGTAAATGTAATCCGTTCCTTCATCAATACTCAGCAACACGGAGTCATAATCACAAATTACCGCACCGGGCGGGTCGGCTGTGATAAAAGCATCCGGCAATTCATAAACAATAACTTGACGAATGAAGGTATCCACACATTGACGGTCGGAGTGGGCGATGAGTGTCACGGTATATGTTCCCGGAAGCAAATAAGTATGAACAGGGTCTCTGTCTCTTGAGGTTGTATTGTCGCCAAAAAACCACCTGACACTGTCAATGCCGCCTGATGCTATCACGGTTCTGTTGTCAAATTCCATGATTTCACCAAAACAAACATTCTCAGCATAAAACTGAACAATAGGTCCGGGTGGCGGATTCACAGCTTGAGAAATACCGGTAGCGCACATTCTCGCATCAGTCACTGTCAAAGTATAAGTGCCTGAGCCGACATTCGTGAGGTTTTGAGTTGTAGCTCCATTTGACCAGAGGAAACTGTATGGCGCTGTACCACCGGTTACCGCGACTTCAACATCACCGGTTACCGCTCCGCAAATCAATCCCTTCGCATTAGAGTTTACAATCAAAGGCTGAGGTCCGCTAACAATCGTACTATCAGTAGCGATACATCCATTAAAATCTGTAATGATGACTGCATAGTTTCCCACGGGAACTCCCGTCAGGTTTTTTGAGAATTGAAAAGTGGACCACAAGTAAGTGTAGGGTAACGTGCCGCCTGTCACTGTCAGATTCACCGCCCCGCTACTCTCACCATGACATCTCACACTGTCCGTTGTGATGAGTGTTGTGAAAGCCAGCGGCTCATTAACTGCGAATGAATCCACTAAAATGCAACCGGAAGCGTCTGTCGCGGTCAGTGTGAAAATGCCACCGGATAAACCGGTCAGGTCTTGAGTGGTAGCGCCATTTGACCAGAGATATGTAAATCCTCCCGAACCACCTGAGATGGTAACATCAATTGCGCCATCATTAAAATCATTGCAACGCGGATGTGTGACAGATGCTGTCATCACAAGACTGTCAGGCTGAGTAATATTAAATGAAAAAGTCGCGCTGCAATTCACCGCGTCTGTAACGGTGATAGTATAACTTCCGGCATTCACATTACTGAGGTCTTCCGTTGTTGCTCCGGTACTCCAGAGAAAGGTATAACCGGGAGTGCCGCCACTTGTTGTGATGTCAATCGCACCTTGTGAAAGACCAAAGCAATTATCATTATCTACTGATGAAGTGACAGTAATTGCCGAAGGCTCAGAAATCGTAACGGTATCAGTTGTCAAACAACCGTTATCATCCGTAACCAACACCGTGTAAGCGCCTGCTTTGATAAAAAACAAATCCTGTGTAGTGGAGAAATTTGACCACAGATAAGTATAAGGTGCGGCACCTCCGTTCACTGTCAGATTGATACTGCCGTCATTGCCGTTGTTGCAAGTGACATTTACATAACTGATGGAAGTAGTGAGCGATGTTGGTTGATTAATTGTGAAAGAAGTATCCGCGACACATCCATTATTATCCGTAACGGTTACTGCATAACTGCCAGACTGAATGTTTAATAAAAATTGTGAAGTAGCGCCATTCGACCAGTTATAAGAATACGGAGGTGCGCCACCGAGAATTGTTAAGAGTAATGAAGCATCACTTCCGCCATTGCAGGAAACATTACTGATGGTTGATTGAATTGAAAGCGGAGATGGTTCAGTAAGAGCAACGGTCAGGGTGTCACTGCAAAAATTAGCGTCAGTAACTGTAACAGCGTAAATACCACCATCTAATCCGGTAAGGTCTTCCGAGGTTGCGCCATTTGACCAAATAAACGAATAGGGAGTTACTCCACCAACTACGACCAAATTAATATTGCCGGCACCTAAACCGCTGCAGGTGGTGATATTAGTAACAGATGCTGTTGCTTGCAAACGTGCTGGCTCAGTGATGGTGTAATTTCTGATTTGAGTACAGTTTGCATCATCGGTAATCGTGACACTGTAACTGCCGCTTGTCAAATCAAAAACATTCTGATTTACGGAACCGGTTGACCATATAAATGTGTATGGTAAAACTCCTCCTGAAACATTGAGTGAAATCGAACCGTCATTTTCTCCAAAACAGGAAACATTTTCTACGGACTC
>JBGTCY010000224.1:0-3201 GCA_041748615.1 Chitinophagales bacterium | reverse complement strand
CCCCCAGTTTAATCGGATTTTGAAAGGAAACATTATCCACGGAAACCGTCACCACGGTCGCCTGCGCGTGTTTTCCGCAACTGATGGCGGAAGCGATGTCCATCCAGTGCAAAATTTTACCTCCTCTCAGGTTGCCCAGCGCATTGGTATCGTTTGGCAAAACAATTTCAGTCATAATCGTTTCAGATTCTTTCGGGTGTTTGTAGCTCATAAATAATTTTGTTCAAAATTAATTGAAATAAGGTCAGCGTTGATGAATCAATATTTTAACTTTAAGGCGGTTCTGATAATTACTTTTCACATTTTTTCCGATGGAGAAGGCGGGATTCAGGCAAACGAAAAATGAGAATTTAGAACCGCGCTTTAACTACATCAATCATTTTTTCAGTATGAAAATAATTTACGCTTTACTCATCCTTTCGTTTGTTTTTTCAGCATGTAGCAAAATCAGCCGTGACAGGTTGGAAGGAGCCTGGAAAGTTGTATCCATCAAAGAGCTTCCGAATGACGCCAATAAATTCTGGACGAACATGCTGGATACCTCCGAGGTGGATGTTTTGTTTTTCGCAACAGGAGAATTGAAAACATTTTTGAAACAGGGCGACACGCTTTCAGGATTTTTTAACGGCACTTATGAATTAAAGGAAGATGAACGTGAAATTTTAATTGATGACGAAAACCTTATTTTTAATTCACAAGGGAAAACGCTTAAAATCAATCTGCTCAGAAGAAATAAAATGCAGTTTGAAGGCAGGTTTTATTTACAGATGATTGAGCCGACCGCATCTCCGGATTCTTTTCTGACGGTCGAATGGAATTTCGAAAAATAATCATAGCGCTTAAATTGAACCCATGAAAATACTTTCGCTTGCCCTGTTGGCTTTGATGATGTTTGTCGCCTGCAAGAAAGATTCAAAGCAAGGTCAGATTAACGCGCCATTTTATTTTGAAGCAGTTACAGCGCCAGGCGATACACTCAGAATCCGGGAAGGGATTTCAGGTTTAAATAGTTACGGTTTCGGAGGCGGAGTTTTCAATCTTGCGGGCAATTATCTTGAAATTCAAAAAACCGCTTTCTCCGGCAACGGCTATAAGGTGAATATCCAGTTCCTTAAAATTTTCAGCGCCAAACCGGATTCTGTCGCCATTCGCGATATGTTTCAAACAGGCAATTATCCCTATGGGTCTTCTGACATTGATTCCGTGTTGAACGGGGTTGAAATAATTCTGGAAGAACCTGCCGGAAAAGTATGGACTTCAGTGCCCGGTCAATCCGGCAGCTTTGAAATTACCGATCATCATCCGAATGATTTTGATACGTTCACGCCATCAATCACCAGCGGAGCTTTTCAATGTGAACTCCGCGCAGATGATAATTCAATCATCACCGTTTCGGGTACTTTCAAAGGGAGAACGGTTGTTTTGCACAACTGACCCAATATTAATAATTTGTTAACCCAATGTTACTGCATCTTGTATGGGGAAAAAACTATATTGCGGAGCATTTAAAAAAAACTGCCGAAATGGATTTGAATATATCCTTCATCGCTTTATGCTGCCGGCTTTTATTTCTTTACACTATCATCATCATGTTCAATGGTTGCGGCAATACCGGTGTGAAAAAAAATCCGGTTTCAAAGAATATGCATTCTAAAAAAATTGATATTCAAGGTCACCGGGGAGCGCGTGGTGTTTATCCTGAAAATACCATTCCTGGATTTGTTTACGCGTTGGAAACCGGTGTTCAAACGCTTGAATTGGATGTGGTAATTTCAGCAGATAATAAAATCGTGGTTTCTCATGAACCCTGGATGTCTGCTGACATTTGCGTGCATCCGGATGGTTCAGCGGTTAGAAAGTCCGATGAAAAAGAGTTGAATCTTTTCAAAATGACTTATGAAGAAATCACCCGCTACGATTGCGGAAGTCGCGGTCATAAAGATTTTCCGGAGCAAAAACCGTTAGCGGTGCATAAGCCATTGTTGAGCGCAGTGGTTGACAGCATTGAGTCGCTGATTCGGGTGAAATCATTACAACCCGTTCAATATAATATTGAAACAAAAAGCACAGAGGACGGTGATAATCTTTTTCATCCGCAGCCGGCTGAGTTCGCGAAACTTTTGTATGATGAAATTGTGAAACTCAATATCGTGGATAGAACCATTGTACAGTCCTTTGATGTGAGAACGCTGCAGGAAATGAGAAAACTGAATTCTGAAATCAGACTGGCGCTGCTGATTGGAATTCCGGGCACACTTTCGGGACAGTTGGAGAAGCTGGGTTTTACCCCGGCTGTTTATAGTCCGAATTACCGTTTTGTCAGCGAGTCATTGGTGAAAAATGCGCAGGAAAAGGGGATGCAGGTGATTCCCTGGACCATCAACGACACGGCAACGATGAAGACATTACTCGCGATGGGAGTGGACGGCATCATTACCGATTATCCACAGCGTGCGGTTAAATTGCTGGAAGCATAAATGAAAGAGAAAGACAAACCATTCGGCAATTCGCGATGGTGGTATGCTTTCAACAGCTACAACAAAATGAACTCTAAAAAAGGAAAATTTATCAATCGTGAACTTAGCTGGCTTTCTTTCAATGAAAGAGTGTTGCAGGAAGCTGCCGACCCGAATGTGCCCATTATCGAGCGGTTACGGTTTCTTGGGATTTTTTCCAACAACTTGGATGAATTTTTCAGAGTGCGCGTGGCAACCATCAAACGTATTTTGAAATATGGCGGTTCGCCAAAATCGGTGTTAGGCGGTTCACCGAAAACCATCTTGCTGCAAATTCACAAAATCGCTAAAGACCAGCATATCCGATTTGACAACATCTACAAAAGCATTCTCGCGGAATTACAATCGAATCACAACATTCTCAAACTGAATGAAAAAACATTGGATAACGAGCAGGGAGAACTCGTGAAAAACTATTTCCAGGAAAAAGTACGCTCCACGCTCACGCCCATCATGCTCAACGCGCTGCCGAAGTTTCCCAAGCTGCAGGACAGAACCATTTATCTTGCCATCAAAATGTCAAGGCAAGATACCGGTGAGGTGCGTTACGCTTTGATTGTGATACCAACTGACGTTTTACCCCGCTTTATGGTATTGCCTGAAAAAAACGGGCAAAAATTTTTCATCCTGCTGGATGATGTCATCCGCTACAACCTCCGCGAAATATTTTACATGTTTAATTATG
>JBGTCY010000223.1:0-5793 GCA_041748615.1 Chitinophagales bacterium | reverse complement strand
ATACCCTCATGTTCCCCATCTATCGCGGTGAATTTAGTTTTTTTCTCAATCATTCCCAACTCTCCGGCAAATTGTATCATACATCTTCCGCCATTTCCGCACATGGTGCTTTCATTGCCATCCGCGTTGAAATATTTCATGTGAAAATCATATTCATCTGAATTTTTGTTTAACAGAATAAGTCCATCCGCTCCGATACCAAATCTTCTGTGACATAATTTTTGGATGACTGAAGTTGACAAGTTATCATATTGCCGCTTCCGGTTATCCATTAGAATAAAATCATTTCCGTTCCCGTGGTATTTATAAAATAATATTTTCATCTCATTTACTTTTATGCCTGTAAAAACTTGCTTTAGGTACATATCAAGATGTCGTTCCCGGGTCACTCTGAGTTAATCGAAGAGTGGAGATTACCTGCGCTATCCTTTGACAAGCACAGGATGACGGCTCGGCTCTTCTTTTATGAAACGCGACAATTTGTTGTGCACTTCTTGTTTCAGCAAAACGAAATAAAACCTTTGTCAGTTAAATTGTGTTAAACAAAATATAAATCCTGTCAAAATTACTGTTAGAATGATACTTTTTAGTTCACATTGGTGTTTAAGCGGTTATTCAACGTGCTTAGGCATAAAAATTGCAAAAGCATTAACCAAACCAAAAATTTTGAAGCAATGAAAAAAAGAACCATCCTTAGCGTCATCATGATTTCAGTAATTCTCAGCGCGGCTACATCCTTCATTATTTTGAAAAAATTTCAGAAAGAATCATCTACCATCACCATTAGAGAAGTTCAGCCGGTGAGGTTTGCCAATTATACCGGTACAATCCCCCGCGACATGGCAAAGCCTTTTGATTTCACTTACGCGGCAAAAGTCACGACTCCGGGTGTTGTGCATGTCACCTCCAAAGCGCTGCCGAAACAAACACAAAGAACTCAGCCTTACAACCCGTTTAAAGACTTTTTCGGAGAAGATTTCTGGTTTGGTATTCCTCCGGGCAACAATCATTCGCAACCGCAACTTGCATCAGGTTCAGGGGTGATTGTTTCTCCGGAAGGGTACATTGTTACAAATAATCATGTCATTCGCGGAGCGGATGAAATAGAAATCACCATGAATGACAGCAGGAAATATACGGCCACTTTGATTGGCACAGACCCATCCACCGACCTTGCATTATTGAAGATTGATATGAATGATTTACCTTTTATAGATTTCGGCAATTCTGACTCGCTTGAAGTTGGCGCATGGGTCGTAGCGGTCGGCAATCCGTTTAATCTTGCATCAACGGTTACAGCCGGAATCGTCAGCGCCAAAGGGAGAAACATCAATATTTTGGAAAGCCAGACTGCCATCGAGTCCTTTATTCAAACGGATGCCGCTGTTAATCCCGGCAACAGCGGAGGAGCATTAGTTGATATTTACGGAAGATTAGTGGGTATCAATACGGCAATTGCTTCGCCAACCGGAACTTACGCGGGTTATTCATTTGCCGTTCCTTCAAATCTTGTCAGAAAAGTTGTGGAAGATTTGAAAGAATTTGGAATCGTTCAGCGTGGTTTTCTCGGGGTGACCATTCGCAATATAGACACTGAGATTGCAAAAGAACTGACGTTATCAGATTTTAACGGAGTGCTAATTGAAGAAATACAGGAAGGCAGCGCTGCAAATGATGCCGGACTGAAAAAGAAAGATGTGATTCGTTCAATTAACGGAATTCCGGTGAACAGCGCCCCCTTTCTTCAGGAAGTGGTTGCTCAATATCGTCCCGGAGACGCTATTAATGTCATTTACATCAGGGAAGGAAAAATCAAAGAAGCAGTCATTACCCTGAAAAATAAAGACCGCGGCACCGAATTTTTAACCAAAGCTAAAGTGAACATTATGGACGCGTTAGGTGTTGAATTGGTTGAACTCACAAAAAATGAAATGAAGGATTTAGGGTTGACGAATGGCGTGAAAGTGAATGTTATCAGGGACGGTAAAGTAAAAAAATTTACAGATATGCGGCAGGGCTTTATTATCACAAAAATTGATAAACAAACGGTGAATAAAGTGGATGATATTGTTAAAATACTACAGGATAAAAAAGGTGGCGTGATGGTTGAAGGAGTATATCCTGAATATTCGGGCACTTATTATTACGCGTTTGGGTTATAAGAAACATAGAGGGTAACTCTCTTAAAATATCGGTTGGTTCATGCATCCCTTGCATGAGAGAGGAGTCCGCTTTATGCGGACTCCTCTTTTTTATGTCAGTTCACAGAATTCTAATCTCTATATAAAACCGCCTTCACCGCCTTAATTGTTTTTTCAGGACTTGGCAGATACGCTTCCACTAAAGTTGGCGCATAATGCATGGATGAGTCAGCTCCGTTTACTCTAAACACCGGAGCATCTAAATAATCAAAAGATTCCCTTTGAATCCGGTAAGCAATTTCAGAAGATACCGATGCAAGGGGCCATGATTCATCCACAACCACTACTCGGTTTGTTTTTTTGACGGATTGAAGAATCGTTTCAATATCCAACGGACGAATCGTTCTCAAGTCAATGACTTCAGCAGAAATATTTTCGCTTTCCAATTCCTCCGCTGCTTTCAGCGCCACTTTCATCATTTTATTAAAAGAAATTATCGTCACATCCGAACCTTCTTTTTTCACTTCCGCTTTACCAATTGGAATAACGTATTCCTCCTCGGGCACCTCACCTTTATCCGAATACATTAATTCTGATTCCATGAAAATAACAGGGTCGTCATCACGAATTGCGGACTTTAGCAGACCTTTCGCGTCTTTGGGATTTGACGGTGAAATCACTTTCAACCCTGGGCAATTCGCCAGCCAGCTTTCAAATGACTGTGAATGCTGCGCACCTAACTGACCGGCAGAACCGGAAGGTCCCCTGAACACAATCGGTGCATGAAACTGTCCGGCTGACATCGCATGAATTTTCGCGGCTGAGTTGATAATCTGGTCGAATGCCAGCAGCGCGAAATTCCAGGTCATAAATTCCACAACCGGACGCAAGCCATTCATGGCAGCCCCAACGCCAACACCCGCAAATCCCAATTCTGAAATAGGCGTATCAATCACTCTTTTCGGTCCAAATTCTTCCAGCATACCTTCGCTCACCTTATAAGCTCCATTATATTCGGCTACCTCCTCCCCCATCAGGAACACATTTTCATCCCTTCTCATTTCTTCCGCCATCGCTTCACGTAGCGCTTCTCGAAATCTGATTTCTCTCATTACTAATATTTTTCGGTAAAGATAATGAATACCCTTATTCAGAAGGGCTTCCGGGAATTATCAATTCTTAGAAATACCCTTTTATATTTGCTCAAAACAATCAGTCATGTACCATTCAGTTCAAAATCGCCTCTCTGAGGAATTACAGGAAATCAATGATGCCGGGTTATTTAAAAAAGAACGCGTCATCACCACCCCGCAGGGCGCTGAAATCAAAACAAGCACCGGCAAGTCGGTGATAAATTTCTGCGCGAATAATTACCTCGGATTATCCTCACATCCTAAAGTGACGGAAGCTGCAAAACAAGCGATTGATACACATGGTTACGGGATGTCTTCCGTTCGATTTATTTGCGGCACGCAGGATATTCATAAAACACTGGAAAAAAAGATTGCGGATTTTTTAGGAATGGAAGACACCATTCTGTATGCCGCTTGTTTTGATGCAAATGGCGGAGTTTTCGAACCGTTGTTTAATGAACAAGACGCTATTATTTCGGATGAACTCAATCATGCTTCAATCATTGACGGCATTCGTTTATGCAAGGCGCAGCGCTTTCGCTTCAAACATAATGACATGGCGGACCTTGAATTTAAATTGAAAGAAGCATCGGGAGCACGAAGTCGCATCATTGTCACTGACGGAGTTTTTTCTATGGATGGCACCATCGCGCAGTTGGATATAATCTGTGCATTGGCAGAAAAATATGACGCACTGGTGATGTCTGATGAATGTCATTCAACCGGATTCATGGGCAAAACCGGAAGAGGCGTACATGAACATCATGGCGTGATGGACAAAATGGATATCATCACCGGCACACTCGGAAAAGCATTGGGAGGCGCGTTAGGCGGATTTGTTTCTGCAAAAAAAGAAATTATAGAATTGCTGAGACAACGCTCGCGCCCGTATCTTTTTTCCAACACATTAGCACCTTCGATTGTGGGCGCTTCGATTGCTGTATTGGACATGCTTTCTGAAACAACAGCCTTGCGGGATAAATTAGAAACTAACACCCGTTATTTCCGTGAAAAAATGACGGCTGCCGGTTTTGACATCAAACCCGGAGAACATCCGATTGTTCCTATTATGCTCTACGATGCGGTGCTAGCGCAAAAAATGGCTGAAAAGCTGTTGGATAAAGGAATCTATGCTATCGGTTTCTTCTTTCCGGTGGTTGCGAAAGGGCAAGCCCGCATCAGGGTACAGATTTCCGCAGTGCATGAACGCGAACATTTGGATAAAGCCGTGAAAGCTTTCACAGAAGTAAGGGAGGAAATTGAACATCCATCAAAAGCGTCTGTTTAATTCCTCAATTATTTTTTAAAAAAAAGAGCTGTTAATTAATCTTAAAAATATCCTTTGTCGGTTAAATAAAAAAGAGGATGATTCCAGAATTCATAAATTTACTTTATGGAATTTCTCATGAAAATAAAATTGGCTTTATTTGTTTTAACGCTCGCCATATTCATCTTGGGAAAAGATATTCTCCGTTCCCCTTTTGCAGAAAATCTGAAAACTGAAATCAGCATCGGAATCGAAGATGAAAACGAGCCGATGGAAAGCAATGAAAAACAAGAAGTGACTGAATCGGATGAAAATAAAATCAGTAAAAATCAACTCCGGTTTTCATTTCATACATCAAAAAATGATTGCCGGTATTTTTATTCTTTGAATCTCATCCTGCCGCACAGTTTTGAAATCAACGCTCCACCACCTGAGCAAGCCTGAATTCAGCAGTCATTTTTTAGAATTTTTAATATATTTTTTAATAATTAATATAAATGCTATGGAAATTACCTATGAAAATATTTTTAAACGCAATCGCGATTGGGTTGAAAAAATGAATAAGAAGGATCCTGAGTTTTTCTCAAAACTTGCGAAAGGTCAAAAACCGCCCATCTTATGGATTGGCTGTTCCGACAGCCGCGTTCCGGCAAATGAAATCACCGGAACATTACCAGGCGAAATTTTCGTGCATCGCAACATCGCCAACATGGTTATTCATACGGACATGAGCATGTTGAGCGTGCTGGACTATTCAGTCAATGTGTTGGGCGTGAAACATGTCATTGTTTGCGGTCATTATGGTTGTGGTGGAGTATTAGCCGCGATGGGCAATATGCAAGTCGGATTGATTGATAACTGGCTGAGGCACATCAAGGATGTTTATAGAATGCATCAGGCTGAATTGGAGTCTATCAGCGAACCGGAACAACGCGGCAAGCGCTTTGTTGAATTAAATGTAATTGAACAGGTGTATGATCTTACAAAAACATCCATCATCCAAAATGCCTGGAATAAAGGCGCTAACCTCTCCGTTCATGGGATGGTTTATGATATCAACAATGGTTTTTTAGTTGACCTTGAAGTGACCGTCAAGGACAATAATGAACTGCATGAAGTTTACCGGTTTGATAAAGGAGTGGTTGTTTAATAATCACAATGCCGCATTGACTAAACCCGCATCTGTAACAAGGTGTGGGTTTTTTATTTCTTGAAAATAAAATAGACCGCTATCACTAAAAAAATAAACCCA
>JBGTCY010000222.1:0-9157 GCA_041748615.1 Chitinophagales bacterium | reverse complement strand
TTTTTTGGAACATTCCGGACGATGAATGAATTATCATAACATTGCGACTCCTGAAACCCTGCAAACTGAAGTGAAAATCGCATCGCATTCAATCGTGATTTCTTAATTAATAAAGTGTAATGCTCCGAAAATGCAGGGTGTTTCTGAATTTAATTCAATCAGGCAGTTTTATTTTTTATCTGTTTTTTAATCTCGCAATTTCAGAAGCACAGGAAGCGATTCATCCTGACACTTCTCAAGAAAAGTATTCTTTTAATGCAAAAAAAACATACTACGTAGAACCCGGCACTTACGGCACAAAGCGAGAAAGCGACCCGCCCTCGTATATCAGAAATTTCGGCCACTCGGGTTTTAAAAATTCTCAAAACCTTTCATGGTTAGATGCAGGATTAGATTACCGGATGCGTATCGAATTCCGGAATAATGACATCAGAAGACCGGAAAGTTTCAACCGCGACTTACCGGTGTTGCTGAGAACGCGCGCCTATTTCGGTGTGAAAGAAAAACTTGATCCTTTCCGCTTCGCGGTGGAGTTGGAAGATGCCCGCAGATACAACGGGAAATATGCTTTAGATACCCGAGATGCGAATTACTTTGAGTTGATTCAGACGTATGGCGAATTACATTTTAAGCAGTTGCTTGGAAAAGACCCTCTGGGAAATGAACGACCACTTAAACTCAGAGGTGGCATCATGGCTTTTGAATTTTTGGATAGAAGGCTTATCGCATTAAACCGCTGGCGCAACACGACTAATACTTTCGTTGGCGGAAGGGTTTCATTGGGTCAGGAAAAAAATGAATGGCAGGTGGAACTTGTTGCAGTAAGACCCATGAAAAGAGAAATTGAGCGGTTTGACCGACCGGATAATAATCAGTTTTTCTCACTTGCGATGATGCACTGGAGGAAATGGTCGAAAATCATAACCATTGAGCCATACTATATCGGACTTTTGCAAAACGCGAGTGAAAACAATAACTATTCTCAACGGAATATTCACGGTTTAGGATTGCGCCTTTACGGATGGGTGAACCAGTCGGGAGTGAACTATGATTTGACCGGAATGTTTCAATTTGGCGAAGACCGCGAACTGCCACACCGTGCGTACAGCGTGACCACTGAAGTGGGTTATTCTATGAAGCAAATCCGCTGGGAACCAAGAATCAGCCTGTTTTGCGGTTATGCCAGCGGGGACCGGAACCCTAATGACGCCATCAGCAACCGATTTGAAATATTTTTTGGATTTGCGCGCCCCTGGTCATTTGATGATTATGTGAAAATGGAAAATATTATTGCGCCAAAAATCAGGATTGATGTTGAACCGGTGCGGGGAATCAAAATTGATGCCGGCTACAGTTTCTATTGGCTCGCCAGTGAAAAGGACCGTTTTGTGAGTTTACTTGCCGGTAGTGCGTTGAACACGGATCAGACTGGTGAAAGCGGAAAATTCTTAGGTCATGGGATGGATTTTAGAATCCGTTTCAAACCGATGCCCTTCATAGACGCAAATTTTGGATATTCTCATTTTGCAACAGGAGAATTTGTAAAAGCCCGACAAAAAGCTGCCAATGGTGAAAGCGCTAAATCTTCTGATTTTTTGTATTTGGAACTTTCATTGAATTTTTTCGACATCCTTTCATTCATCAATAAGAAAACGATTTAAGACAGCTCTGGATTAACCTGAATTCAAAAAAAATCCATAGTTTCAAACGATTACAGTAAACATGAATTAGTTCCATTTAAAAAATTGATACTCCCCATGAAATTCAATCCAAAAGAAGTTTTGAAAACTCTCGGCATCTCTTCAAAAAATCCCTGCGCCAGCACCGGCTCAAAATGGCTTTCTTCAAAAGGCAAGTTCATTGAAAGTTATAGTCCTGTAGATGGTTCATTCATCGCGTCAGTTCAGGAAGCATCTGAAAAGGAATATCACGCGGTGGTGGAATCCGCACAAAAAGCCTTTATCATCTGGCGCATGGTCCCGGCTCCAAGACGCGGAGAAATTGTGCGGCAAATCGGGGATGAGTTGAGAAAATACAAAGAACCACTCGGCAAGTTGGTTTCCTGGGAAATGGGAAAATCTTTGCAGGAAGGATTGGGTGAAGTGCAGGAGATGATTGACATCTGCGATTTCGTGGTGGGATTGTCGCGGCAATTGCACGGGTTAACGATGCATTCGGAACGTCCGCTGCACCGCATGTATGAGCAATGGCATCCGCTGGGGGTGGTCGGCATCATTTCCGCGTTCAACTTTCCGGTAGCGGTATGGTCATGGAACACCATGCTCGCCTGGGTATGCGGGGATGTGTGCGTGTGGAAGCCTTCGGAAAAAACTCCGCTCTGCGCGGTTGCCTGTCAAAAAATTGTAATGAAAGTGTTTGCCAATAATAAAATCCCGGAAGGAGTCAGCGGATTGGTGATGGGTGATTATCGAATTGGTGAACTACTATCGCACGACCACCGTGTCGCGCTGGTTTCGGCAACCGGCTCTACGCGCATGGGCAAAGCAGTGGCGCAGGCGGTTGCCGGCAGACTCGGAAAAACCCTGCTCGAATTAGGCGGCAACAACGCGATTATCATCACCGAACAGGCCGATTTGGAAATTGCCATTCGTGCGGTATTATTTGGCGCTGTGGGCACTGCCGGACAACGCTGCACGACCACGCGCAGGCTCATCGTGCATGAAAAAGTTTATGACACTCTGAAGAAAAAACTAGTGAAAGCCTACAGTCAACTCCGCATCGGCAATCCATTGGATGAAAAAAATCATGTTGGTCCGCTGATTGACAAACAGGCGGTTGAACAATTTGAAAAAGCTCTGAAGCAAGTGGTGGAAGAAGGCGGCAAATTGATTGTGAATGGCGGAGTCTTGAAAGGAAAAGGATACGAGTCGGGTTGTTATGTGCAGCCCGCGATTGCCGAAGCGAAAAATCATTTTAAGATAGTGCAGCAGGAAACTTTCGCGCCCATCTTGTATCTCATCCGCTATAAAACTTTGGACGAAGCCATCAGCTACCACAATGGCGTGGCGCAAGGATTATCTTCCGCCATCATGACCAACCACTTGCGCGAAGCGGAACGCTTCCTCTCTCATGCAGGAAGCGATTGCGGCATCGCCAACGTGAACATCGGCACTTCAGGCGCGGAAATCGGTGGCGCGTTCGGTGGCGAAAAAGAAACCGGTGGCGGTCGCGAGTCCGGCTCCGATTCCTGGAAAATTTATATGCGCAGACAAACCAACACCATCAACTGGGGCGCTGAGTTGCCGCTGGCGCAGGGGATTCGGTTTGATGTGTAAAACAGATTTAATGTTATCTCCCTTAATGGAATATTAGAAAGAGGCTAAAACCATGAAGGAACCTATTTTCTTTTGAGTTGAGAAATAGTTTTTAATACTTTAGAACTAAAGTTTTGGAAAAAATCATAAATATCCAGAGAAACTTTCAGTCTGAGAATTAATGCAAGAAAGACAAATGTTATGACAGAAGACCTGTAAATAAAGTCTATATATTTATTATCTAAAACCGGCAGAAAATAATTGATTAATAAAATAGCAAATCCAATAAGCGTGGCTGTAATCATTCCATTCTGAAAAGGAATTATTCCAAATTTTAAATAAACAAATAATATTCTCATGCTGTTAAATACTATCAGTGAAATAGAAGTTGCAAGCGCTGCACCGAAAATTCCATAGAGTGGTATAAAAAAGAAATTTGTAGCTATTGAAATCACAACTAATACAATTCCTGCCCATAAATTAAATTTGTAGAAAGACGAATAAACGATAATTTCTCCATTGATACTCGTTGCCATATCAAAGAGTCTTCCAAAAGTCAGAATCAGGATGACCGAATTGACTCCATGATATTCCTCAGGCAGAAAATGATAGAGATTATCCATGTTAATCCAGATTCCTGCAAATAAAAAAATTCCGATGATATATTGATTTAATCCTACTTTCTGATACAATTCTTTCAAGGCTGTAAGATTGTTATGTTTTAAATGCTCCGCCACAAGAGGGTTAGAAATCTGATGTAAAAAACGCTGGGGCAATTGTATCAGCGTGACCAGATAAAATACTATTGAATACACCGCAACCCCTTCGAGGGTATCCAGGTAACTTAACATGATAATATCCAATTGACTGACCGCGCGCCAAACTGCTACCGTCAAAATAGAATAAAGACCATACACAAAGACTTCCCGCATCATGGTATGTTTTCTAAACGAGAGACTGGGAGTAATGAAGTTTCTATCAAGCCATGCGACATACAGGGCAATCAAAAGTGTGGCGCTGGCGTAGGAGGCAGCGAAAAGCATTATAAACTGTTCAAATGTAATAATCTCGAAATGGTATAACAGAATAATTACAAGTACGGTAATTCGCAAATAAACTTCCCGCAGTATATTAGGAACAACAATTCTATAAAGCGAACGGGCATATGCTTCAAGCAAATTGAAAAACAACATAAATAAAGCCAATGGAAAAATATATCCGAAAAAATGGACAACTAATTCGGAACGTGCCGAGTAACCGTCAAGGATTTGCTCTCTGAATATGTAAACGAAAAATGCGATGAACGCATAAGCAAGAAAGGATTTCAAAAATACCCAGAATATAAATCGTTTAAGAGTTTCCCGTTCATCCCGAAAAAATGGAAAATACTTATTGATGACATTCGTGCCTCCAAACTCAGCAAATTGTCCTACCAGCAAGGAAATTGACAACAGCACCCTTGTCAATCCAAATTCTTCCGGTTCTAAAAATCGGGGGAAAAGCACTAAGGTATTAATACCGCCAATGATGACTCCGGCATAAGAAATAATCGTGCTTTTCAGACTTTGGCGGATAACAATTCCCACGAGATAGTTTAGATTTTTTTAGTTGATAAAACTAACGATTGATAACAATTTGAAAAACAACATTAAGTTGGAAATAAAGATTACCAGAATCAGTGAAATTCAGATGTAGTTGAAAACGTAGATTTGCAATCATTTAATTAGTTTTTAAACTGCAAATGTTATTACCCGAATTTTCAATTTTGAGATAAAATTGTACATGCTGTAACATGAATTATACACTGACGGAACTGCTTAAAACAAGTTATTTCTTTCTAAGCGCTTCTTTTAAAATGCCGGATGGTTCACGTAAAAGACTTCCAAGAGTCATTCAACTTCCAATTACCTATCGGTGTAATTCAAAATGCGTGATGTGTAATATCTGGCAAATGGATCATTCAAATGAAATGACATTGGATGAATTTTCAAAATTTATTAAAGACCCTGTTTTTTCAAAAGTGAATGCTGTTGGCATTAATGGCGGGGAACCTTCGCTCATTAAAGAACTTCCTGATTTTACAAGAGAAATTTTAACGCTCCCCGCTATCAAACAACTCAATATTATTTCTCACGGATTTAATAAAAAATTACTGCTCGCATCATTGGAAAAAATGTATGCTCTGTGCAAGGAAAAAAAAGTATCGTTTCATATTTCCATTTCATTGGATGGTTATGGTGAAATGCACAACACGGTCAGAGGATTAAACGTGTTTAAATTAACTACTGAAACCATTTTGGAAATTCAAAAAAATAAACATCAATACTGTGATTCATTTGATTTAGGCTGCACGGTGGTCAAGCAAAATGTTGAATATCTGAAAGAGTTGGACGCTTTTGTAAGATTACATGAATTAAATATTAAATACAGATTGGGGATAGAAAATAAACGAATCGAAAGTGACAAATTGGTTGAACAATACAGCTTATTGCATCATCAGATTCTTCAAAGCGCAAAGGAGTTTTTTCACAGCCGCTATTTGCTTACAAAAGAAATAAAAAGGAAGTTTAAATATTTTGCTATCTATTATTACCTGACAGCTTTTCATCCTAAAAGACTGATGGGATGTCATTGGAAAGACAATGGCATCACCATGGATTCAAGAGGAGAATTATATTACTGCGCGGTAGCCAGTGAACCACTTGGCAGTTTGAGGGAAAAAAATGGAAAAGAAATCTTTTTTTCCGATAAAAATATCCAACACAGAAAAAATATCATTACCGATAAGTGTGACACCTGTATTCATGATTATGACGGAAAACCGTCTGTCGGTAATCTTTTCATTTTTTTAAAAGCGATGCTGTTTGAAAATTTTTTCTGGGTTAAATATTATTACAAATCCAGGATGACATGAAAGTTTGTATTATTGGGTGGTATGGAACGGAAACGATTGGCGACAGGGGCATCTTAGCCGGGATTATTTCAATTTTGAATCAAACTTATTCGGGCAACTTTTCGATATTGCTCGGTAGTCTTTACCCTTATTTTACTGAAAGAACATTAATAGAGGATAACTCATTTTATACTTCTGTAACCGGCAAACATTTAAATATTTCCCTTTTCAATTCAAAAAAATCAAATGAACTGGAAGATGCTATTGTTAAGAGTGATTTGGTTCTTGTAGGCGGTGGACCTTTGATGCATATCAATGCCATGTTTATGATTGAATATGCTTTTAAATTTGCCAGGAAGATAAACAAGAAAACATGCATCTTCGGCTGTGGTATCGGTCCTTTGCATAAAAAAAGACATCAAAAGTCAACGCTTGAAATTGTAAAATCATCAGATGTTACTATTCTCAGAGATAGTGCATCTGCCAGGCAGTTAGGCGAGTTGTCTGAAAATCAGAATAACTCTGAAATATTTGTCTCCCTTGACCCTTCTGTTCAATGTTTGCTGGATTTTATTTCAACTGAAATTAAACAAGAATATGAACAATATATCGCTGTTAATTTGCGAACATTTCCTGATGAATATTCCAGGGAACCAATTGCCAAAGTTGTTAATGATAAACTCACTGATTTTATAAAAATTCTCACTGAAAAATCCGGTGAGTCAAAAATCAAACTTATTCCTATGCATTATTTTCATATCGGAAATGATGACAGGGATTTTTTAAATACGGTGTATTTAAAAAATATTCACAAAAATATTGAAGTGCAAAATGTTAACTTATCCCTGAAAGAAACTCTTTCAGTTTTCAGAAATGCAACATTTTGTGTCGGTATGCGATTTCATTCAGTAGTTTTTCAAACCATTTTAAACGGGAAAAACATCATCCTTGATTATACTGAGCCTGAAAAAGGAAAAATTTTCGGGTTTCTGAGCGATATTGGCGGCAACAGTTATTATGAGGATAAATATTTCAATCTTCAAAATACTACACAAATATTGGATGACGGTAAAATGATCGAAGCCGTAAAAGCTGCTCTGCCATTTGAATCAGACAAAGTCAAGTTGAATCAAAAACTTGAAATTTATTCATTAGCATTGAAAAAACTATTTTGAAAGTTTTACTGATTAACACATCTGATAAAACTGGCGGGGCAGCCAGAGCCTGTAATCGTCTTTTCAGAGCATTGTTGAATGCAGGAGTTGATGCTAAATTTTTGGTAAAAGATAAAAGCAGCGATGCTGTTGATATTCAATCTATTACTAAATATTCCTTCTCCAGATTAAAGTCAAAATCGAAATTCATTTTTGAAAGATTGACGATTTATCCAAGTCTAAAAAATAAGCGTGACTTGTTCTTTTTTTCTCCTGCTAACACCGGGTTTAACATCAGTAATCATCCGTTGGTACAAGAAGCTGATGTCATCCATTTACATTGGATAAATCAAGGTTTTCTATCATTAAATGATATTCAAAAATTGATAGAACTCAAAAAACAAATCGTTTGGACGCTGCACGACATGTGGGCATTCACAGGGGGATGCCATTACAGCAGAGGATGTTTAAACTTTCAGAACAAGTGTGGCAAATGCCCGATATTAAATGGAAGAAATGAGCATGATTTGTCCAACAAAACATGGAACAAAAAAAATAGCATCTTCTCGCAAAAAAATAATTTATCATTTGTCACATGCAGTAATTGGTTATCAGGCATAGCAATGCAAAGTTCACTGCTGAAAAATCATCCGGTTTACAGTGTTCCAAATCCAATTGATATTGATTTTTTTAAGCCGATTCCGAAAAAAGAAGCACGCGATTATTTTAAGTTGGATGAAGATAAATTTTACATTCTCTTTGGCGCCTTGAATATGGAGGATGAAAGAAAAGGATTTAAATATTTTAGTGATGCCCTGAAATTAATCGCAGATAAAGAACCTGGATCCCTAAAAAAAATTGAACTTATCGTATTCGGTAAATCAAAACAGGAACATTCAAATACCTTTGGATTTAAAGTAAATTACCTGGGGTTTATCACATCACCTGAATTGTTGAACGCTGCCTATAATGCAGCCAGCATATTTGTACTGCCTTCGCTGGAAGACAACCTTCCGAATACGATTATGGAATCATTATCATGCGGTGTGCCTGTTGTAGCTTTTAATATCGGAGGAATACCGGAAATGATTGAACACGGAAAAAACGGAATTCTCGTGGAACCTCAGTCATCTAATGATTTAGCTGAAGGCATACTCAAAATTTTCAATGGTGAGATAAACTATGAAATGCTCTCAAAGAATGCGCGCGAAAAAGTGTTAAATGAATTCACTAATGAAAAAGTTGCTGAGCAATATATAGACATTTACAAGCGTGCCTTAACAACCTGTCAGTAATCTTATTCATTTTTTGATAAATGATGCTTTTTAAACTTCATTATTAAAATGCCCAAGACTAAGAGTAAAGTAAATGACGAAAATGCAAGAGAAATTCTTTCTCCGGTGTAATAAGATTTCGGTTCAAATTTAAATTCAACGAGGTGTTCACCAGCCGGAATTCTCATTGCCCTCAGCACATAATTTACCCGGAAATGTTCTGTTTCCTTTCCATCAAGATACGCTTTCCATCCTTTTTCACTATTATAATAAACCTCAGAAAAAACTGCAAGCTGTTCTTTCTCCGTGTTGGAGTTGTAACTTAATTTATCCGGGGAATATGATGTCATCGTAATCGTCCCTGTTGATTCTCCTTCTTGCATCTTAAAACCTGTTAAATATTTCTCAAACCGCTTTTCAACGATTGCGGTGTTTGTGGGGTTGAAGTTTGTCAGTGCATTCATTTCCGCTTCTGCACCTTCAACTATCTGATAATCTGATACAAACCATGCATTCCCCATTGCAGAAGGATTTCTGATAACCTGGTCATCTTTTGCAATG
>JBGTCY010000221.1:0-3637 GCA_041748615.1 Chitinophagales bacterium | reverse complement strand
TTTATAAACCCGGTTGGAGTTGCTGCCGGTGCGGTTCACATAAATGCCGTAGTTAATGATGTCCACATTTTCCGTTATCGTATTTTCCTGCACCTGATAGCCGTCACATCCTTCTAAATAAATGCCGTAGGGCAATGTTCCAATGCCTACCGGCAAGTAAGGACCTGCTTCAACCTCATTTAAAGTTACCACAGAATAATCAGCGTTGCTCAAAAAAACCGAACGGCTGACGTTGGTAAAAATATTGCGGGAAATCGTGGTATTGACTGGCACGGAAGAAACCTGCCTGTAATGAATACCATAAGAAAGGTTTTCAAAGACATTTTGATTTTGGCTCTGTGTATGGCTTTGCCCGATCACCTGTGAACCAAAAACTTTAATAGGTCCCATCGAATGAATGCCGCTACCGCGCTCATGCGCAGTATATAAATGGGGGGTGGTATTCTTGAAGATGTTGTTTCTGAAATACAGGGTTCCGTTCACTGCGCTATTTGCAACAAATGTAATAGGTTTAGCGTCAGGGTCAGCTAACAATCCTTCCGTAATAAATGTGGTGTTGATGATGTAGGAACGATTTGGAATGACGGTATATAAAATATTAATGCCCACCTGATTGTTTCTGAATGTTGCATCATCAGAAAAAACAATTCCACCCTGGTAAGCTAAATCTCCTGTACCAAGCGTAATGGCAGTGCGTGCGTTTTCAATCACGGCACTGTTTTTTAATACTACGACACCATGGTCATCTGAGGCGAGATTAAAAGTATGGGCATTGTTGATATTAATACCGGCAGGTTGAGATTTGTTTGAATTGCCCTGAACAATAATGCCGTCCCACATTTTATCATCACAGGCATTTGTGATGGCTCCTCCATCTATTATTAGTTTAGCGCCCTGTTTCACCAGAATAACAGCATTTTCTCTCATTTTTATTGTCGTGCCTATAAACAGAGTAGCACCCGCCTCTATCATGATGTTATCCGAAATCGTTTCCGGTGTATTCCAAACTTGATATTGTTCAATTACTCTGTAATAGGAGGGCGAACAATTTTTATAACATACAGCCATCTCAACCGCTGAAGCTGCGTTTAATCTTCCTGCTCCGTCATTACCCGAATAAAGATGATTGTTTGAAATATTTGATACATCGTCTGCCGTTAACCGTAGTATATCAACTATATCATCAGGATTCAGACAGGGATTGACCGAAAGCATTAAACCTACCACACCTGTAGTGATAGGAGCGGCAATTGATGTTCCGCTTAGATTATTGATAGAATAATTACTGGAAATATCATTTCCATAACCTGTATTGGCTAACCCTGAAAGCTCGTGCCCGGGAGCGGTTATGTCAACCATGTCGTTAAAGGTTGCAACCACTAAATTATTATTACCGGGATTCTCATACCTGTCGTCTTTTGTTACAGCGCTCACTGATATTACATGTTCAAATGAGGCTGGATATAAATATCCATGCACATTCCTTCCATTTATTATTCTAGTATTATCGAGGCAACGTGGACCGGGTTGCCCATTTCCAGCTCCGGCAATCACTGCTATATTGTTGTCATAAGCAATTCGTATGGCATCCCTTACATTTTGCATTGAATGATCATCCGAATCACATCTCCCCCAGCTAAGATTTATAACATTAGAGCCGTTTAATATCGCTTGCAGGATGGCTTCTGCCCGTGTATATAAATAATTGGGATTTGTTAATCCATGGTCTTGTAAATATGATGGAGCAGCATTAGCGAAACTATAAAGATTCAATTTACATTTATATCCGGGTGACGCGATTCCTTTTGTGTTGTTAGTGGCAGCAGCAGCAAAACCGGCAACAAGCGTTGCATGCGATATAGAAGTATTGATTAAATTATGCATAGCGGCAGCTAAACCATTAAGTTCCTCAATTTGCCCTGACAAATCCTCATGGTTAATATCAAAGCAATTAGGTATATCAAATAATCCAAAACCAGTTTCAACGATTGCAATTTTAATTTTTTCATCTCCTCTTGTAATGTTCCATGCATCAATGGCATTTATTTGATTCAGCCATTCATCAGCCCCTGCCACTAAGCTGTAATCATCAGGCGGGACGTCTAACGGATAAATATATGCCGTTTCACTGATTCCTGAAAAGCCTGATGCTTCTTTTTGTAAGAGTTTGTCTTTTAATATCAACTCATTCCCCTCGAAACGGGCTATGTAATACTTCTTTAAAGAATCTGCCAAAGAATGGTCTATCAGCCATGCGCTTGGGTTGGCGCGTACAAAACTTTTCAACCCGAAATCCCTGAATAGTTGATTAATTTCATCATCATCAAATGTATAAGTATATGGTGTATCAGAACTGTCAACCAATGGCAAAGCCAGCGTATCCTCAACTTTTATGTACAGGGTATTCCAATAATTACAGCATGGGTAACGAAAATCTACTTTTAGCTCTGATATCTCATTTTCATTTTGATAAACAGCAAGGTGGTATTCTTCATTTTGCATTAAGCTGTCATATTGCAGATACATATATGAAGTAGAATCTATTCTTTCGGATAACTTAATTTCATTTAAAGAACTGCATCCCCCTTCAAATAACCGGATTTTATTAATATTAAAATCAAGCGTATCATTTCGCTGATAAACACTGAAATCGAATAGAGGCATTTCGGCAGTGAATGTAAACCACAATATTGTATCATTCAGTGAAAATTCATTTCCACAGCGCTCTACATCTTCCATCGTCACCGCCTTGCTGCAAATATTACCACTAATGCCAGCCTGTATTGTTTCAGCGCTGACAGCCATTACCGAATATTGAGTAACACTGTCAATCGTTAATTGATTTATGGATGTGTCAATTGTACCCGAAGTTTCTATCCACCCTGTGTCAGCCCACATAAATGCGTTTAAATGTTCTTCTGTTATTGAAAAATTCAAGTCGTTATCCGAATATTTAATTTGAATATTGGAAAGGGGTATTGTATTATAATTGACAGGATTCACTAACCAATATCTGTTTAGCAATTTGGCTGCATTGCCAACTTCAGCAAGGTTTGAAACATAAAAGCATCTTAATTCTTCCGGATAAGGAAGATTATTCGTATCCGTCCCAAATGTACTGAACTCCATCCACCCCTCCCCATCTCCCACCTCCACAATCTCCAACACAATGCCCACATCTTCCCCGTCTTCCGTCACAAACGGAATCACATAACGCCTACCTTCGGAACTTTCCCCGATATACCATCGCAACTTTCCCCACCCCGGGTTTTCCGCAATCAGCTTTCCCCCGGCCGCCTGCAACGCCAGGGTGTCGTCATTCAATAATATGAGCGTATTCTCATTCAGTAAAAACTTTCCTTTTTCTAATTTCAGCAGGCTATCCACGATGTAAAAAGCGTTGCCCCCTTTCAGTTCGAGATTGCCGGAGGTATGCGTTTCTTTGGTAAGCACCACGCCATGATTTTCCATAGCCGCAGTGCTGTCCAATTGGAGGGTGCCGGAGGCGGTGATACCGGTTTGGTTGCCGATGTGGATGCCGCCACCGGTGATGTTGATGTGTTGAGAAAAGCCCCCTCTAACTCCCCCGAAAGGGGAGAACTCCAACGCGCAAAGCAGGGCAATGAGGAATGGGACG
>JBGTCY010000220.1:0-4692 GCA_041748615.1 Chitinophagales bacterium | reverse complement strand
AAGACCTCACCCATGATGGGGATTTCATTCCTCCCATCACCAAAGGACTTTTCGGGTTCACTCCGATACCCAAGCGCGTCAAACTTTACATTTCGTTTGGCGACAGGATTGACACTGCTCATTATCGAAAAAAATACGATGATGAAGAAAACCTCTGGATTCTGCGCAATGAAGTGGAACTCTCAATGAGTAAACAAATCCTGCATTTATTGGAATTCAGGAAAAGTGACAATAAAGGTTTTTTCAACTTGTTCGGATAACGAATTCTATCCACCTGCAAATCTTCATGTCCCCGCTTAAAAAATTCAATCTCCGGATTTATGGTTTACTCATTGAAAACGGCAAACTGCTGTTGGCGGATGAACGCATTCAAGGAAACCCTGTAACCAAATTTCCCGGAGGCGGTCTTGAACTTGGTGAAGGCGCACGCGATTGTCTTGCCCGAGAATTTCTGGAGGAAACAGGTTTCCGGGTAGAGGTTACAGAACATTTTTACACCACCGATTTTTTTCAACTTTCCGCTTTCAATCCGGACGACCAGATTATCAGTATCTATTATTTTGTGAAACGCATCAGCGATTTCAACCCAGCTCATTGTTTACCCGTCAATGAAAAAGAAACTTTGCTTTCATTACGATGGGTGGAAGTAAACACCGTCAATGAATCCACCGTCACATTGCCGATTGATAAAATTGTTGTAGGATTGTTGCTGTCAAAAATTAATTCAAAGTGACTCACTCATACATTTGGGTGTTGGACAAATTTCACAGTTGTCATTCCGGCTTTCTGCCGGAATCCCCTGCTGATTACAAACACATGGGGATGCTCCGATACTCGGAGCATGACATTTCCCCCGTCCCCCTATTCCCTTCCAAAAAATTCGATTATCTTGTGACAACACTTGAACAAAACCAATCAATCCATGAGCAATTTATTATTATATGGCGCTAACGGCTATACCGGACAACTCATCATTCAGCGTTGTCTTGAAAAAGGTTTGAAACCCGTTCTTGCCGGACGAACTGAAAGCGTCATCAAAGAACTGGCGGCTCAATATTCTTTAGAATATAAAGTGTTTGACCTGCAAAATCAAAGCGCTCTTGATGCCGCATTGGAAGGCAAGGTGGCGGTCATTCATGCTGCCGGTCCTTTCATCCACACCGCGCGCCCGATGGTAGAAGCCTGCCTCCGCAAAAAAGTACACTACTTGGATATCACCGGTGAAATTGAAATTTTTGAACTCTGTGCCGGCTATGACAAGCAGGCGAAAGAAGCGGGAGTGATGGTGATGCCGGGAGCGGGGTTTGATGTGGTGCCTTCCGATTGTCTTGCCGCGCATCTGAAAAGCAGACTGCCCGATGCAGATACATTACAGTTGGCTTTTGCCGGACTGGGCGGAGGACTTTCCCGCGGCACCGCGAAAACGATGGTCGAAAATTTAGGCAGAGGTGGCGCGGTGCGCAAAAAAGGAAAAATCGCTATCGTTCCCAACGCGCACAAAACCATGACGGTTGATTTCGGTGAAATGAAAATGCTCACAGTCTGTATTCCCTGGGGCGATGTGGCAACAGCCTGGCGCAGTACCGGAATTCCCAATATCGAAGTGTTTACCGGGGCAAACGGCAAAATGATTTTCGGGATGAGGCTCGGCAATGTACTCGGTTGGCTGATGCGCACCGGTGCTGTCAGGGATTTTTTAAAAAATCGCATTGACAAGCGTCCTCCGGGACCTTCGGAAAAACGCAGGGGGAAAGCGAAAAGTTATTTTTGGGGAAAAGTAACGAACCCTGCCGGGAAATCCTGTGTCAGTTTATTGCAAACCCCTGAAGGTTACACGCTCACCGCAATGACTGCGGTGGCATCCGCTGAAAAAATACTGAACGGAAATTTCAAACCCGGCTATCAAACCCCTTCGATGGCTTACGGTAAAGACTTCATTCTTGAAACAGAAAACTGTGAGCGAAAAGATGTTGAATAAATAAATCTTTGCAGAACATTGGTTTTTAATGAAAGTAATCCTAAATTGGTTTAAAGGAAATTCGTTCTTTAAAATAATTTTCACGCGGTATTCTCTCAAATCATAGCCCATACCGCAAGTAGCGTTTCGAAAACCCAACATTCGAAAATTGAGGATAAAGTTCGTTGCAGCACGAAGGGACTTCCGTTCCGGTGGTGACACCGCGACTCGCGAAAGCGACAGGATGATGCTTCAAACTACAACAGCCTCCTTAACCATTTCAAAACCGGGGTTTTCAAAAAACCCATACTTGCGCGTATGGGTTTTTTTTATGTTTTTAAATATTACATTTAATACATAATTCTCCCTTTAACATATTTTATTACCGCCCCTTCATACTAACTTTCGCCCGTTCATCGTACTTTGTACTAATTAAAACCAACTGTCATGCGTAACCTCACCATCCTCCCACTCGCCCTCCTGTTTTTTTTATCCGCCTGCACCAACTCACAACAAATTAAATTGGAAAGCACCAATTGTAAAGAAGTGGTGCCCGTGCTGACCAACCTGCGTTTTTTGTTCAACCACGACCTCGCACCCGACAGCGTGCAAAACCGGTGGGACTTCACGGAATACATTCGTTTTGAACCACCCATCAGGGGCAGCTTCAACTGGACACAATCCAACGAACTGATTTTTTCACCCGAAAGTGAACTTCAACCGGCTACTGCTTACAAAGCGGAATTCACAAAAGAACTCACCCGCTTCAATGTTAAACTTTCACACACGAAACTGAAAGAACTAAATTTTCAAACACCAGTCCTTCAACTCGAAACCGCCAATGTACGCTGGGCGGCACGTGATGAAAACACGCTGAACGCGGGCGCGCTCATTGATTTTTATTTCAACTATCGCATCGCACCGGAAATTTTGAAACAAGCGCTGACGATTGAAGAAAACGGAACACCGCTGAATTTCACGCTCACCAACAACTCGCCCGACAGCAGGCTGACCGCCAGCGTCACGGGCATGAAAATGGAAGACCGCGACTACAAGCTGAAATTTAAAATATCGAAAGGTCTGCTGCCCGAAGGAGGCGTCATCGCATCCACCGAAACATCCGCGCTCGAATTATTACTGCCTTCCGGGATGGTACTCTCAGTGAGTAACGTGGAAGCCAGTCATGACGGCAGCGAAGGATTTGTGCGCATCTATACTAATCAATTGGTAAACAGCAACGTGCAGCAATTCATCAGGATAGAACCAAAACTCAATTTCAAAATCGAAGCCATTTCAGACGGGATACTGTTGCGCTCCGATGAATTTGATGTAACCCAACTCTACAATATCTCCATCGAAAAAGGCATGCCCGGCAGGATGGGTGGCTCATTGAAAGACACTTATTCATCACAAATCGCTTTCGGGCAGTTGCGCCCCTCTATCGTCTTCACCAATAATAAAGCGATGTACATGAGCGACAAAGGCGCGAAAAATCTGCAAGTAAATATTGTGAATGTTTCAAAAGTGAAAATCACCATTTCGAAAGTCTATGAAAACAACCTGCTTGCCGCTTCGCGTTACGGCTATTACCGCAACTACTATTATAATGATTATGATGACGGTTATGGCAGCATGAATATGGGTGATGTAATTTATTCGAGCGAGATTGAAACTAAAAACCTGCCGCGAAAAAACGGCATGATGTTATTCAACTTTGATTTTTCCGACAAGCTGCCGGAATTCAAAGGAGTGTATCACATCAACATCCGATCGGCTGATGAATATTGGCTCAATGCCAACAAGTTTGTTGCCTTGTCCGACATCGGGCTGATGGCGAAACAGGGCAGGGAAAAAATTTCGGTGTTTGCCAATTCCATTCTAACCGCGGAACCGCTCGGAAATGTCGCGGTGGCGTTGTATGGCAACAATAATCAGTTGGTCGGCACCGCAACGACCAATGCGGAAGGCTACGTGGAATTTTCACTGAAAAAATATGACCTCAGCGGTTTCCGCCCGGCAATGCTCAGCGCGAAAACGGGCAATGATTTCAATTACATCCTGATGAGAGATACGCGCGTTGAAACCTCGCGTTTTGATGTGGGCGGCAAAACTCCGAACTCGACCAATATGGATGCTTTCGTGTATGCCGAGCGTGACATCTACCGTCCGGGTGAAACCATCAACCTGAGCGTAGTGCTGCGCGACCTTGTCTGGAAAGTGCCGGGTGAAATTCCGCTGAAAATAAAATTGGTGCAGCCCAATGGAAGAGAAGTAAAAACCGTTCGCAAAAATCTCAACAAACAAGGCTCACTTGAAGCCGCTTTCGACCTTTCCGGCTCCGCGCTCACAGGCAGTTATCTTTTTGAAGTTTATACTTCCAATGATGTGCTGCTCACCACGAAGAATGTGCTGGTGGAAGAATTTATGCCTGACAGAATCAAAGTAACGGCAACTGTCGCGAATACCTTTTACAAACCGGGCGATACCGCGCAACTGAAGTTGAACGCGGTCAATTATTTCGGACCGCCTGCCGCTGACCGCAATTACCAGGTAGAATACCAGATAAAGACCAAAGAGTTTTCCGCCAAAAAATATCCGCGCTATAATTTTTTCATCGCCC
Organism: Chitinophagales bacterium; assembly: GCA_041748615.1. Classification (GTDB taxonomy): domain Bacteria; phylum Bacteroidota; class Bacteroidia; order Chitinophagales; family CAIOSU01; genus JBGTCY01. Next base: position 115 of record JBGTCY010000220.1, on the reverse strand, counting down.
AGCGCAACACCAATTTTGAACGCGTGTATCGCGAAGGAGTGACGGATGAAGCCGGGAATGTGGAAGAATTATTTTCGATTGATGCCGGGTTGGACAACACCGGTATCCTGCAAGC
>JBGTCY010000219.1:0-2625 GCA_041748615.1 Chitinophagales bacterium | reverse complement strand
CAACCGACAAATTCAGCGCGTTGGATTGAATGAGCATTTCCGGAATGGAAACTGTTTGGTTAGCAATGCTGATGTTATTTTGAAGTTTCGAAAAACGGATATTCTGCAATTCCTCGATGGCGATGAATTTTGAAAGTTTTTCCATTGGCTCGAATCCAACTAATTGTCCGTCCGTAATCGTCAAATCGGTAGCTGCTGTCAGCGTTTTTTCATTCAGCGTTCCGTTCACAAATTCCGCTTTCACGTCAGACTTGAACTTCAGTTTTCCGTTTACATGTTTTTCCGTAATCGTGTTTTGATTGAAGTTTTCTAATTGATAAAACAACTCTTTGATATTGATACCGGAACCCTCGGCATGGGTGGTGGTTTTCATCTTGTTTCCGGCAAGTTCAATCCGCGTATTGACATCGAGGATGCCTTCCATTGTATTGCAGGAAAAATCTTTCACGTCAATTATATTTCCGCTCAGATTCACCACGCAAGAAGCATCATAAGCTTTAAATCTGTTGAATCCGACAAAATTGCTGGTGAGTTTCACGGTGCCATTCATGGTGAGCGGTTGCGCGCTACTTTGTTGTGTGGACTCACCCGCGCTCAGCATCGCCATAATGCTCCTGACATCTATACTTTCCGCTTTTATATCGAGTTCAACCTGAGGGACATTTTTAGATTTTTTTGACGACATCACCGGTAAATGAGTCAATTTGCCATTCACCACAAACTTGCTGCCGGGCAGTTTCATCGCGAGCTGTTCAATCGTGAGCGATTTTTGATAAGATTCAAGTGTTCCTTCAAAAATTTCGATTCTCATCGTATCCACTTTCAGTTGCACCTGCCGAAGGCTGACAGAACCTTCAAGACCATTCAATTGAAAATTTGCAAGTTCACTGGCTTTGCCGTTGTATTTTATTTTTTTAAATTCCACAATACCACGCATTTCTCGCAAGCGACTTTCATTATCCAAAAATTTTGAAAAAAGGGATAAATCTACTTTCCCTTCGGCATTCACCTTTAGATGTGGTTGATTGAAATTAGTAATGGTGAACCCCGCATCAAGCACCCCTTGCTTTGTTTTTGCCGTAAGATTGGCTACAGTGAGTGACGAGGTTGAAAGCGACTGCTTCGCACCATTGGTAAAAGTTCCTTTAAAGGAAAGTGAAGTGATGTTGTGGTCTATGCCCGGAATCTCAATGGCGGCTCCACTGACTCCTATTGCCACGGTCAGCATCGGACTTGTGTTTGCACCAAGCTTACCCTTCACTTCAGCGGCTAACTGCAGACTTCCGTTCCCTTTGATTCCTTGAAGTGACTCGATGTATTGCACCGGCATCAATGAAGGTATTTCGCGCATCGAGATATTTTTACCTCTTACGGCAAGGTCAAAAACAGGTTCATTCTCATCCATCGTGATGCTCCCGTGAATGGCAAACTGAGCGTTTTCCACAAAAAAACGCTCAATCGCCAGTAAGTAACTCTCCTGTCCATGCGTAACGCCTAACGAGCCATCAAAACTGATTTCTTTATCCTGCGCGTAATCAACATCTTTGATACGCATAGAGTGAGAATGTATATTTCCGGTGGCTTTGACTGAAAGATTTTCAGAAGTAAAATTTCCGCGAAGCTTACCATCATCCACACTCAAATGAATCAGGATATCCGCGATTTCATCTTCTAATTTGAAACGGATATTTTTCAGCAGCGCTTTTTCAATGGCGATGGCATAAGCCGCTTCGCCATTCACTCCTTCCTCTTCCTGTCCAAATTGGTAGTTTATCTGACCATTTTCATTGCGGAGTAAATTCACTTCCCCGTTTTCAATCATCGTGGATTTAATATTCCAATTCCCGGTAAGCACCTCCCAAATTCCGGCTAACAGATAGACCCTTTCCGCTTTAATAAACGGGGTTTCCAGTGCAGTTTCACTCCCATATAATTCAACAGAATTCAGTTCAAGCGCGATATTGGGAAAATGAGAGAAAAAAGCGAAATGCAAATCACCTTGGATAATCAAGTTGCCTCCGATACTCCGGTTCAACTCTTTCACCATCGCTTCTTTGATTTCATCCCCGCTGGACATGATGATGGCTGCTGCCGCGATGAAGATGACGGCAAAAAAGGAAATGATTGAAATGAATAAATATTTCAGGAATTTGGACATAACTTGTGCGCCAATCAAACGGAATCAATGTGAAGAATATTTTCACACTCCCCAAAATTCAATTTTCGACACAAAATCACCCGAAATAAAAAAGATTATCAACAAAGTTTTGTAGAGAACATTAAGTCTGTTAAATTCGCACTTCCTTTCAGGAATCGTTCTTAAAACAAACAAGGGAGCTTAGCTCAGTTGGTTCAGCGCATCTGCCTTACAAGCAGAGGGTCGGGGGTTCGAATCCCTCAGCTCCCACACTGAAAATCAAAGGGTTATGATGAAAATCATAACCCTTTTTTATTTGCAAACAATTTGAACACAATTTTTTTTCGATCCGATTTGAAAATCTTTACCCGCGTTTTATTTTATAAATAAATATAGCATATAAGAGATATATTATGTTAGTTGTGCATTAAGAATATGCAAATGTTCCCATATTTTTTTGATGCTTTTGAAATTTATTATTGCGCAAC
>JBGTCY010000218.1:0-6709 GCA_041748615.1 Chitinophagales bacterium | reverse complement strand
GCTTGCTGATAATTGTTGGTGACCGCCACCGAATAAAACTCGCCAATCGAATTGTCGCCTTTGAGGATGCAGCTCGGATATTTCCATGTAATCGCGGAACCTGTTTCGACTTGTGTCCACGAAATTTTCGAGTTGACGCCCTTGCAGATGCCGCGCTTGGTCACGAAATTATAGATGCCTCCTTTTCCGTTTTTATCACCCGGATACCAGTTTTGCACGGTGGAATATTTGATTTCTGCATTGTCGAGCGCAATCAGTTCGACCACCGCAGCGTGCAATTGATTTTCATCGCGCATGGGGGCGGTGCAGCCTTCGAGGTAGCTCACGTAGCTGTTATCTTCCGCTACAATCAACGTGCGCTCGAACTGACCGGTGTTAGCGGCATTTATTCTGAAATAAGTTGAAAGCTCCATCGGGCAGCGCACGCCTTTCGGGATGAAACAAAACGAGCCGTCACTGAACACTGCCGAATTGAGCGTGGAAAAATAATTGTCGCGGATGGGCACTACCGTGCCGAGATATTTTTTTACCAAATCGGGATGCTCCTGCACCGCCTCGCTGAACGAGCAGAAGATGATGCCTTTTTCGGACAACTCCTTTTTGAATGTCGTTTTCACGGAAACGCTGTCAATCACCGCGTCCACTGCTACCCCGGTGAGGCGCTTTTGTTCTGTCAGCGAAATACCCAGCTTCTCAAACGTGGCGAGCAATTCCGGGTCCACCTCGTCAAGACTGTCTAACTGCGGTTTTTTCTTGGGCGCGGAATAATAAACGATTTCCTGAAAATCAATGGCGGGATACTTCACGTTTGCCCACTTGGGTTCCTCCATTTCGAGCCACGCACGGTAGGCTTTCAGCCGCCATTCGAGGAGCCACTCCGGTTCGTTTTTTTTCGCGGAAATCATGCGGACGACCTCCTCGCTCAATCCTTTCCCGATATCTTCGGACTCGAAATCAGAGTGAAAGCCGTATTTATATTCGCCTGTGGTGGCGCGTTCGATGGTTTTGAGGTCTTCGGACATGGTTAGATATTAGATTGCAGATTTTAGATTTTTAGGTATTGGATTTAGATATTAGAAATGCGACAAAAAGTCTAACTACTAAAATCTAAAGTCTAATATCTAACTACTAAAACCTAACTACTCATAGGTATTTTCAGGTTCAAAAATAGCTTATTTAGACTAAATCTAAAAAAGGATTTTGGGGTAAACAGTACAATCTGACATTTGTTTTTTTATTAGAAGGGGGAAAGTGCCCGATATAGGACTGTTTTGGAGAGAAGCATTCCAAAATTCAATTTTTCAAAAATTTCCCTCTTGAAATGTGTAGTTGAGTTGGTTCTATGCCGGATTTATTCATCACCGCTTCGTAATAGTATATTCCAGCCGGAAGGTGAGTAACATTTAGAAAACTCACGTCCTGGATTTCCATGACCTTTTCCCCATTCGTATTGTAAATTTTGATTTCTTCAACTGCATCTTTGTGAAAAGGCATCCTGAAATTAATAATATCAGATACCGGATTGGGGTAAAAAATCAGCTTATCAAAAACTGACTTTTCATCCATTTCAATTTCATTCAGATGTGTAATATTGGTGACCTTTAGTTCAATTAAATCTATACTTGTTTTACAGTTGCAAAAATCAGCCGCTATGTTAGCGAAACGAACAGTTATAGTATCTGTTAGAAATGAAACAATTGTATCAGTCATCGAATACTCCTTCCATTCATAGGACACCTCAGTAATATTTTTGCTTGCTATAAAATTATCTTGCGTTCCTGTTCCTATATATACGATACCGATAAAAGACTTCATCCAGAATGTCAGTTCATATATATTTATTCCTTTTAACCCGGTTATGTAAGTTTCTGCAAATAATTCACACTGATATTGTCCTCTGATAGTCATGATATAATTTCCAGAGGGAGAGAGTGTATCGAATTCAAAACTGATGTCTCTATAATTATACCAATAGGAAGAAGTGTCACAGAAATCTGTCAGTTCTTTTCCGTTAAAGTCATACCAATGACTACAATCAAGCCGGTTATCAGGAGTTTGAAAAGAAGGGTTTAAAATCAAATTCTGTCCTTTCGCAATACAGCAAAAAGCAAGCAGGGAAAAAAGCAGGATGGAGTATTTCATAAGGAACCGGATTTAAAGGGTTATACATCCTATACCAACTTCTTAATGAAAATAACATATTTTTCTAAATACAGAGTTGCGGGGGTATAGTCGAGCCAAATAAGTGGGCAATTAAGTTCCATCGAATTCGCTCACGGGAGAGCTGCCTTTTTGTGTGGCGTGCAATTTGGTTACACCAAAATCTCGGTTTTAACTCGCTGACGTAACGTTGTATATTCATTTTTGCTCCAATTCCAACCTCCCGAACACCGCGCTGCCCTTGATGGTCAGATGTGGTGAATTTTCATCAAAGCCGGGCGACTTCCATGTGTTTTCTCCGAAGCCGTTCACGCTATTGCCCGGTGATACAGCCGTTCCGAATGCTGTACTCATTTTGTATTTGACAGGCGTAGTCTTATCAAGCAGGATTTTACCGTTACCGAAAATTACGTTGACCTCCACTTTTTTATTTTCACCCGATATAGTTAAATCTCTCAAGTCAAAAGTCGAGTTTCCAAATAAGGTGTTGTATTCTTTTTGCTCTACATTGTAATTTATCAAAGGCGAGCTGTTGAACAGCGACTGATTTTCCGCACTCTTGAATTTAATTCCAAAAATGACTTTAAATCCCAGCCAGATAAAGAATAATCCGAAGAGAATACGAACTACGGGTATCGAAAACTGAAACACTTCTTTGAATATCAGGCTTAAGCCGATGAGGATAATGATGATGCCCCAGAAAACGGCAGATGAAAATAATTCCATAACTCTTTTATTTTGTTTAGACATGTTTGCTGTCAATATTTAATCCGTTTAGATAACTAACAATGTTCTGTTTATGATGGAGATGAGTGGCGCTTTTACTGCAAAGATAAAATAAATATATTATGATATAGTTTGATTTTAAAAATATAATTGTTGCCAATTTAAGAAATTCGCTCAAAATTTTTACACGGCTTTTTTTAGAGTTCTGTCAGGGCCATTTGGAAGTGGTATTTCCCTTGTTTTTGAATTTAAATAAATATAATATATAAAGTCTAATATCTACTATTGTGGGTTTCAAAATGTGAATGTTATTTTGAAAACATTATTTATGAGCATATTCTGAATTTCTTATTCTCACTTATTTTTTCTGGAGAAAATCATTCGATGCTTGAAAATCATCCTTCTTAAATCCATACGGACAATGCAAACATCCGCTTTGGCAACAAGTACCGCGCTTGAGGTGATATTTTTCGGTGAAGACTAATTTGCCTTCCTGATTGAAATAATAGTCTTCTCCGGGAATAAGTTTTTTGGGCATTTTAAAAAAATATTGATGAGCAAAATTATTGTATTGTATTCATGCCTGTTATGTGCATTCCTTTTCTTTTTTTCCTGCCATCATAAAATCCTGACCGGTGTTTTCGACTGCAAAGTTTTAAATAAGAACCAAAACCAGACGTGGTATGAGGCAGGTTATGAAAAATACAGGATAGATTCTACCACATTACAACCGTGTGCCGCAAAGCTGAAAGATTTGGAATACCTTGTTTTTCTCGGAACATGGTGCAGCGATAGCCGGGAACATGCACCTGCTTTTTTCAAAATTGCCGACAGCCTGAACCTGCCTGTTTCAAAACTGATTTTTCTCGACCGGCAGAAAAAAGGCGGCAAAGGGTTGGAAACACAATATCAAATCGAATATGTTCCGACTTTTATTGTGCTGAATAAAAACGGTAATGAAATCGGCAGGATTGTAGAAACGCCTGCGGTTTCGCTGGAAGCGGATTTATGTAAAATCATTTCGGAATACAATTAACCTCATCTTTGTAATCCCGGAAAATCAGGAAATCCCTATATTCACTTCCGGCAATTTTTACAATCCATGCTTTTAGAAACAAAAAACATTCAAAAATCCTACGGCTCGCTGCAAGTGCTCAAAGGGATTGACCTGCAAATCAAGGCGGGCGAAATCGTATCCATCGTGGGCGCTTCGGGCGCGGGGAAAAGTACGCTGCTGCATATTCTCGGCACGCTCGACACGGCTGACAGCGGCAGTGTTTTGATTGCTGAAAAAAACATCAGCATGATGGGCGGCAAGGAAATGGCGCGGTTTCGCAATGATAAAATCGGTTTCGTGTTTCAGTTTCATCACCTGCTGCCGGAGTTCACCGCTTTGGAAAATGTACAAATCCCCGCATTAATCGGCAGGAAAAACCGCAGCGAGGCGCGTGAAAAAGCCATTGCTCTTTTGAAAAGATTAGGACTGAGCGAACGCCTCGAACACAAACCGTCCGAACTGTCGGGAGGCGAACAGCAACGCGTAGCTGTAGCAAGGGCGCTCATGAACAATCCCGCAGTAGTGCTCGCTGACGAACCCTCCGGCAACCTCGACTCCGACAACTCCCGCGACCTCCACAACCTCTTTTTCGAACTCCGTAAAGAATTAGGACAAACCTTCGTCATCGTCACCCACAACCGGGAACTGGCGGACATGGCGGACAGGAAGTTGGTGATGAAGGATGGGAAAATCGTTTCATAAATGCTTATGGGTATTCAGCCATCCATATCATCCGCCTCCCCCCACGAAACCCTCAAAAAATACTGGGGCTACAACGATTTTCGACCGTTGCAGGAAGATATTATTCAATCTGTTTTGAATGGTAAGGACACCCTCGCATTACTACCGACCGGGGGCGGAAAATCCATCTGCTACCAGGTGCCCGCAATGATGCAGGAAGGGATTTGCATAGTGATTTCCCCACTGATTGCATTGATGAAAGACCAGGTCACCAACCTGCGCAAGCGCGGGATTAAAGCTGTTGCCGTCTATTCGGGCATGAGCCGCAGGGAGATTGATTTGCTGTTCGATAACTGCGTGTATGGCGCGTATAAATTCCTGTATCTCTCGCCCGAGCGCCTCACCACCGAGATTGCCCGCGTGCGTATTGAAAAGATGAACGTGAGCCTCCTCGCGGTGGATGAAGCGCATTGTATCTCGCAGTGGGGCTACGACTTTCGTCCGCCCTATCTGCAAATCGCGGAAATCCGTCCGTTGCTGAAAAATGCGCCCGTGATGGCATTGACCGCCACTGCCACCAAAGAGGTGAAAATTGATATTTGTGAAAAGCTGCAATTCACCGGAGAAAATATTTTTCAGCAAAGTTTTGAAAGAAAAAATATCGCCTACGTGGTGCGCTATGAAGAGAACAAGCTGAACAAGATGGTGAATATTTTCAAGCGTGTACCCGGGTGCGGCATCGTGTATGTGCGCAACAGAAAACAAACAAAAGAAATTGCTGATTTTCTGAGAAAAAACGGAATTTCCGCTGACTACTATCACGCGGGACTTGAAATGGCACAAAGAAACCTGAAGCAGGAAAGGTGGATAGCAAATGAAATCCGGGTGATGGTTTGTACGAATGCCTTCGGAATGGGGATAGATAAATCTGATGTGCGTTGCGTTGTGCATGTGGATTTGCCGGAAAATATAGAATCTTATTACCAGGAATCAGGCAGGGCGGGGCGTGACGGGAAAAAATCGTTTGGAATTCTGCTCTATAATCTTGCTGATAAAATAGAAACGGAAAAACGGATAAAGAATAATTTTCCCTCATTGAATGATGTGCGTTTGGTCTATACCGCGTTGGGAAATTATTTTCAATTAGCGGAAGGGTCAGGAAAAGGTGAGAGTTACGAATTTGATTTAATCGGGTTATGTAAAAAATTTAACCTGGATGCTTTAAAAGTGCATCACGCGCTCAGGTTGCTGGAGCAGCAGGGAGTCCTGACCGTGAGTGAAGCAGTGTTTTCTCCACCGCGTCTGCAAATCATTGTGAATAAAGAAGTACTCTACAAATTTCAGATTAAAAATAAATCAAGCGACCCTATTGTAAAATTTCTGTTGCGCACGCATATCGGCTTGTTTGATGAAATGGTGGCGGTGAATGAAACCGAAATTGCCCGCAGGCTCAATCTTTCAAAACAGGAAGTGGTAAAAATTCTTGATTTGATGAATAAATCGAATCTCGTGGTGTATGAAAGACAAAACGACAAACCGCATCTCACTTTGATTGAAGCGCGGGTGGATACGCGCTACCTCAAATTGGATATTGATTTTATTGAAAACAGGAAACGGTTGTTTGAATCCAAAATGCGGGCGATGCTGCAATTCGCGTTAAATAAAAGTTATTGCAGAAGCCGGTATGTGCTCGATTATTTCGGAGAGACGGACAACTACCGCTGCGGGATTTGCGATGTGTGCCTCGAACGCAACAAGTTGGGGATGACTGAAATTGAGTTGGACGCTTTGGTGGAAGAAATCAAAAAATACTTACAGCCCGATGGCAGCCGACTCGATGCTTTGGTGAGCAACATCCGCTCGTTCACCGAACAAAAAGTAGTAAACACTCTGCGCTGGCTAATTGAAAACGAAAGAGTGAGAAAAGCGGGGAATGAATTTTTTTGGGAGGGGTGATACTTAGGAATTTATTATCAGGAAATAATTTTAAGCGATGTGTGTTTTGCTATTACCTCAAAATCTCTATCATTGTGAAATAATGTGTAACCGGAATGTAAAGCATACCAGGCGATAAGACAGTCATTC
>JBGTCY010000217.1:2500-9186 GCA_041748615.1 Chitinophagales bacterium | reverse complement strand
AGTTGTGCATGTCATGCACAACGGTGAGGCTATCGGCACAGGACCCAATATTTCCGAAGCACAGATTCTCTCTCAGATTGAAGTGCTGAACCAGGATTACATGGGATTGAACACCGACATTTCCTCTGTTCCGTCACATTTTTCCAATGTTTTAGGAAATCCACAGATAGAATTTTGCCTTGCTCAATTTGACCCGGAAGGAAATCCCACCAACGGTATCAACCGCGTAAGCATGGGCGGATCCGGTTTCTGGACAGACAGCCGTAAGCCCGGCACCATCTGGAACCGTTCGAATTATCTGAACATGTGGGTCGCACCCATTCAGGGCGGCACATTAGGATATGCTACTTTCCCGGGTTCCTCTGCCAATTCTGATGGCGTTGTCATTGATTACCGCTACTTCGGGAAAAAACCTCACAACTCCCACAACAGCAAGTTTGACCTTGGTCGTACCGCAACGCATGAAGTAGGTCACTGGCTGGGCTTGGAACACACCTTTCAGGGTGGTTGTTCGGGAACGAATGCCAATAATTGCAGCACAGCAGGAGATAGAATTTGTGATACACCACCCACCAGTTCAGCTAACTATGGCTGCTCGTTAACCATCAATAGAAACACATGCACCGAAACTCCGGTTGACCAATTTGATATGTGGATGAATTACATGGACTATATGGATGACGCCTGCCTCTTCATGTTTACTAAAGGTCAGGTGGATGTGATGCTCGGAGTTCTCAGCACTTCGAGAGCAAGCATCTTAAGCAGTCCCGCTTGTGAAGCAGTGAATCTTTTCAGCTATTCCGGAAAAGTTGTGGATGCAAAGACCAACGAGGGCGTACCGAACGCTCGGGTTTTGTTTCAGGGTGTTGTTGCTCATGAAATCACCACAGACGGAATCGGCAATTTCACAAGCATGAATTTTCGTGAAGGCACTTATTCCATTTATGCCGGCAAATGGGGATACATGACTACTGAGTTTTCCGCCAGCGCTTTCATTGATGAGACAACAGGCGGATACACCATTCCCATCGAACCCGGTTATTATTATGATGACTTTATCATGGACTTTGGATGGACGGTTTCCGGCAATGCCACTACCGGTATGTGGGAGCGCGGCATTCCGATTGGCACGGTTTATAACGGACTTCCCTGCAATCCGGGCGCTGATATGCCGGGTGATTTTGGAAGTGCTTGTTATATCACCGGCAACGGTGGCGGCTCGGCAGGGAATGATGATGTTGATGATGGCGAGGTGATTCTCTATTCGCCTTTGTTTGACCTCACCACTTACAATGAGCCTTACATCAGCTACTTCCGTTGGTTTTGCAATGATGGCGGTCAGGGAAATCCGGATGATGAATTAATTATTACACTTTCCAATGGCACAGAAATAGTTGATTTAGAAGTGATAGATGCAAACGCACCGGATAATCAACAATGGGTATTTAAAAATATCCGGGTGAAAGAATTCATCACTCCATCGGCAACCATGCAGTTTATCGCCAAAACTTCAGACCTGCCTGGAACAGGACATCTAGTAGAGGCCGCTCTGGATGTTTTTTCAGTCATAGATTCACTTCCAAATCCGGTTGGCATTCCTACTATTCCGGAACAGGCTGAATTTTCAATTTATCCAAATCCGGCTTCCTCATTATTATATTTGGATGTAAGAGTCGCGGATGAATTAAGCGGTCAAATTTTCATCACGGATTTATCCGGGAAACAACTCCATCATTTGACTGTTGAAAAAAATGAGGTCATACAACTTGATGTAAGTAAGTATTCTGCCGGAGTTTATTTTGTTAAACTTCTGACCCGTTCCGGCACAAAAACAAAGAAATTCATTACACTCCAACAATAGAGCAACATTTTCTTTATTTTCACACCCTCAATTTTTTTAGAATACCTGAAAAAATATTTATGCGAAAAACGGGATGGCAATTCGGATTCTTTCTGACGATTGTCTTTTTTATATTTTCTCAAACCGGATGCAGCAAGGATAAATTGCCGCGCTCAACGGGAACCATCATCAATACAGGCACATTTGCCACCGGAGGTTGCGAATGGATTATCGTGATTGGAGCCGCGCAATATCAACCACGCAACTTACCGACATCTTTCAGGGTAAACGGACTGGAAGTGGAATTAACTTATCGGCTTGTTCAGTCATTAGCCGAATGCCCTAATCCGCAGAACTACTCCGGGCTGATACATGTCAATAATATCAGGACCATTTAAGCTCTTTTACAGGGTCCCAAAATAACTCTTCGAAATCTTTTACCTGGTCATTGACCACCTCTACGCCTTCGTTTTCCAGCAATTCCTTCATTTGACCCGGGTAAGCGAAATGATGCTGACCGGTGAGTAACCCGTTTCTGTTCACCACCCTGTGAGCAGGCACAGGCGGCAGCGCTGAGTGACTGCCGTTCATCGCCCAACCGACCAGCCGCGATGATTTGCCCGTTCCCAAAAATCTTGCAATCGCGCCATAGGAGGTCACGCGCCCGCGCGGCACCTGGCGGGCAATCTGGTGAACGCGGTGGAAGAAGTTACTCTCGGTTTTCTTTTTCATTTCAAATCAATCATTCATCATAATACGCCAGCAGTCTGTCCACATAATTTTTCATATCAAACCGTTCTGCGTACCGGGCTGCATACTCCATCTGACTTCTGTACAGACCAGGCTGCATAATGAGTTGCAAAATTTTTTCCGCAAATTCATTTGGATTTGCGCTTTCTATTAAAAAACCGTTTTTGCCATTTACGGCAATATCGCGGTTGCCCTTCCCGTCCAGCATCACACAAGGCAGTCCGGCAGCCATTGCCTCCAAGATAGCCAGTCCGAAAGGCTCATATGTTGCAGGATGTACATAAATATGCGCGTTTGTAAGGTATTCTTCAACATTATCAACATTACCTCTCAATGTGATTTCATTGCTCAAATTCAGTTCTTTAATTTTTTGTTCGATAATGTTGCGGCAGGGACCATCTCCCAATATGTCAAGTTTCACGGTTAATCCTCTTTCTTTTAATATTTTAACCACCTCCGGTAAAAATATCTGGTTTTTCTTTTTTACAAGACTTCCAGTAGAGACCAACCTCACCGGCTCGGTTATGTTGCGAATGGAGAAACACTTATGAAATCTTTCGAAATCAATTGCATTATGAATAATTATCACATTCCTGATATCAACGGGAAGGCTGAGGTTGAAATAATCAGCCGTGTGCCTGGAAATGGCAATGAAGCGGTTGCCGCAACTACGGTATTGATTCAATATCAACTTTTTTTCGTATAACGCAATCAACCTTTTTTTATTAAAAATATCCAAAATAGAAAAATTTTTAAACTGACTCATGTTGTCGTGTAGGTGAGTGATATACTTAACTCCGGGAATGATAACCTGCCGGGTAAGCATTTCAGCTTCAAACAGATGCGAATGAATCACATCGGGATTGAATTCTTTGACAAACTTTTTATAAGCGCTTAAATCAGATTTTGTTTTGCCTGAAATGGATGGAATATAAACGGATGGAGCAACAACTCTATAAACACCCTCTGTGAGATAGGTATAATCATTTTTCTCCCTGAAATTTACTATTGCAACGGAAATGTTTCGATTTGCAATTTCCCGGCAAATATCCAGTGTCATTCGCTCGGCACCTCCCTTGCTGAGGTCGGGAATGACATGTAATACTCTCAGTTTGTCGCTCATTTTTAATTAGACTGTTGAGTCCACTCTGAAATGGTAAAAATATAAAAAATACCATTAAGACTCAAAGTCACTAAGTCACCCATAAATTTAATTATCATAGTATTATACATAATTAATTATATGTAAGTTTATGCCATTGAGGTGAAAAATTACATTTCGGAGTGGCCTCACCATTTATAGGTAGGGTTCTTTGAAAAACTAAGATTTACCAGCCATTCTCGGTTTATAATAAATCCATATAATTCAGCGATTGTATTCTCCAGAGGTCATAAGCGCTTGGATATGGATTTATTCTAAACCGAGAATGGCTGGATTTATTGGTAAGAATAATAAGTTGACACCTGAAAACAATTTGTTATTGCAATGGGTCGGGAAAAATATTGGTTTGTTTCATTGTTTTCTATCGTTCGAATCTTTTATGAAGCAAATTATTGACTGAAATTTATTTTTATTCCCAAAAAAACAATGTATGGGCGAATGAAAGTGATTTAATAAATTTGCGCACTCTTATCTTTTTTGATTTCGAAATACTTTCTCAATGACAGCAAATTTTTAAACTCATAAACTTCCAATTTTTAAATTAAAAAATCATGCCTTACCTTTTCACCTCAGAATCAGTTTCCGAAGGACATCCAGACAAAGTATCAGACCAGATTTCCGATGCGTTGGTGGACCATTTTCTTGCTTTTGACCCAAATTCAAAAGCCGCATGCGAAACACTGGTCACTACCGGACAAGTTGTATTGGCGGGTGAAGTAAAATCAACTGTCTATCTCGATGTGCAGGATATCGCGCGACAGGTGATTCGTAAAATCGGCTACACAAAGAGTGAATACATGTTCGAAGCCAATTCCTGCGGTGTTCTTTCTTCCATCCATGAGCAAAGCCCCGATATTAACCAGGGTGTTGTACGTAAGAAAAAAGAAGAACAAGGTGCTGGCGACCAGGGGATGATGTTCGGTTATGCTTCTCGTGAATCGGATAACTTCATGCCCTTGCCACTTGAACTTTCACATCTTTTGTTATTAGAACTGGCAACCCTCCGCAAGGAAGGAAAAAAAATGACTTATCTCCGCCCTGATTCCAAATCGCAGGTGACCATTAAATATGATGACAACAACCAGCCGCTTGCCATTGATGCTGTTGTCATTTCAACACAGCATGATGATTTCGCTTCCGAGATTGAAATGCGTAAAGTAATCACAAAAGATGTTCAAGAAATTTTAATTCCGCGTATTTTGAAACAACTGCCCAAGCGCGTGCAGGATTTATTCAAAAGCAATTATAAACTCTATGTTAACCCCACCGGAAAATTCGTCATTGGCGGACCCCATGGAGACACCGGATTAACCGGCAGAAAAATTATCGTTGATACCTATGGCGGCAGAGGCGCGCATGGCGGAGGCGCATTCTCCGGCAAAGACCCTTCAAAGGTGGACCGTTCGGCAGCATACGCGATGCGGCATGTGGCGAAAAACTTAGTAGCGGCTGGCGTATGTAATGAAGTGTTAGTGCAGGTGGCTTATGCCATCGGGGTGGCACAACCGGTTGGTTTTTATGTCAACACCTATGGCACTTCTAATGTAAACATGACTGACGGAGAAATCGCAAACAAACTCTCCAAAGTTTTTGACTTGAGACCTTATGCCATCGAACAGCGTTTCAAACTCAGAACTCCGATTTATTTCGAAACTGCGGCTTACGGACACATGGGACGCAAACCGCAAGTCGTGGAGAAAACATTCAAAAACGGTTCCGGCCAGGTTAAAAAAATGAAAGTGAAACTTTTCCCGTGGGAAGAGTTGGATTATGTCGGAAAAATTCAAACGGCTTTCGGGTTGAAGAAAAGTTCGAAAAAAAGCTAGTCGAAGAAAATTCAACCGGTTTTGCTTTTCTGATACTCTTGCAAAAATCGAGGGTTCTGAAATTCAATTTATGTTTTCCATCAACTCTCTCGCAGCTTTCAATACGCTCATTTTTCCGGCTGCCACCAATTTTTCCTTGTTTGTCAATTGTGCTTTTAAATCCGGATTCTGACTGTATTTTTCAAAGACAAGTTTGAATAAGATTTCTTTCATCCAATGAACATTCTGTCTTTTTCTTTTTTCAAAAAATGAATTATTATCTTTTGAAAAAATTTCATAAGACTTTATTTTATTCCAAATTAAGTCAATTCCCTCTCCGCTTAAAGAGGAACACAATACCACCTCCGGTTGCCAATCGTTTTCTTTTGCAGGAAACAGATGTAATGCCTGCCGGTATGCTGCCTGAGCAATTTTTGCTTTCTGTAAATTATCTCCGTCTGACTTATTAATTGCAATCAGGTCGGCAAGTTCTACGATTCCCCGCTTCATGCCTTGCAACTCATCACCTGCTCCGGGCAACAATAACAAAAGCATAAAATCCACCATCGAGTAAACAGCCGTTTCTGATTGTCCTACACCTACCGTTTCAATAAAAATCGTATCAAAGCCCGCTGCTTCGCAAAGTAATATGGTTTCTCGGGTACCACTTGAAACACCTCCCAAAGTTCCTGTTGAAGGCGAAGCGCGAATGAAAGCGTTTTCATTTTTCGAGAGATTCTCCATACGCGTTTTGTCGCCCAGAATACTGCCTTTACTGATGCTGCTGCTTGGGTCAACTGCAAGCACGGCTATTTTTCGATTTTCTTCTTTTATTAAATAATTACCAAAGGATTCAATAAAAGTACTTTTCCCGACTCCGGGAATACCTGTAATTCCAATACGAATGGATTTGCCGCAAAAAGGCATAACTGCTTCAAGTAATTCTTCTACTTCAGATTGATGTTCAGGCAGTTTGCTTTCTGCCAGCGTGATAGCTTTTCCCAAGGCAATTCGGTCACCCTGGAGAATGGAGTCATGAAGTTTTTGTAATGACAAAATATCAGAAAAAATTATGAGTGGATTTATTTTTTACCAAACGCTTCCATCACTTCACATAACACATCAACGC
>JBGTCY010000216.1:0-13588 GCA_041748615.1 Chitinophagales bacterium | reverse complement strand
AATGGTCTTTGTAATAATGGTATTCAAACAGAGAATCCAGCAGTTCGCCTTTATCATTTTTGGGAGATTCGGGAATCTCCACTTCTTCGAGGCTTTTCAAAAATTTGGTATAAAACAAGTTGGGATAATCTTTCTTGATTTTTTCACGGTGGTTTTTCACCTCATCATCCAACAATTCTAATTTCTTTTTTAATTCCTCTTTTTTATTTTCATTGTTCTCTGCGACTTTCATTTCCTCCATAATCCCTTGTCTTTCTTTTTGCTTTTGGCTGAGAAAGGAAATGTCTTCGTAAAAAATTTTATTTTCAACCGAACCAATGGATTTGAAATTTTTCTGATAATCAGCAGTGTCATTTTCGATTGAAAAATATTGTTCATTCACGATGAATTCGAAATAGGATTTATTCGGATACACCAACAGGTAAAAACCGCCCGGCAAAGTTTCCGTGCCTTTAAAAGCTCCTGTACCTTTACTATCAAGCTGGATGGTGTCTTTAATGTATTGTTTGTCACCAAAGTGGTATGCGAGATATACAGACGAATCGCTGAGGTTATTAATTTTCACTTTAATCTCAAAACCCTCTTTTTGATTTTGGATAACGGATTCTGATTCCGCGCCTGTATTGGATGCGCAGGCAATCAATACCACGGATACGAATAGTCCGATGCTTGCAAGGTGTTTCATTGTTTTGTTTTTTACGTCAGACAAAAATAAGAGGTTCTTAAAAAGAAGATAATTTTTGCAGTACTGCATTTATCAAAAAATGTTCCTGAAACGTTTGAATCAAAAAAATAAACGCCCTGAGATTCCAGGGCGCTTTCAAAATTATTAAATAAAATAAAGTAAAAAGTGCCGGAGGCGGGACTCGAACCCGCATGACTCGCGTCACACGCCTCTGAAACGTGCGTGTCTACCAGTTTCACCACTCCGGCATTTTTCATGATTTGAGGAACGGAGGGCAAATTTATAAAAAAGAAAGTGATTACCGCATCAGCATTATTTTCCGGTTCAGCACTTTGCCGCTTTCACTGACAAAACGATAGCTGTACAAGCCTTCAGCGAGGTTGCCTGAATTAAATTCAATCCGCTGCATCTGATGGCTTTCCGTGTTTCCTTCAAAAAGTGTTGCCACCAATCTCCCTTCCATGCTGAGTAAATCAATCCTGACTCTTTCAGCTTTAGAAAGGCTGAATTCGATGATCAGGGTGTTTTTGAATGGGTTGGGATAGGCTTTGATGAGCACTTCATCTTCAATTTCCAGGTTTTCTTTCAGGTCAGGTTGGCTGAGTTTTGGTGCAATGCTGTTGATGATTGTAATCGTTACCGTCAGACTGATTCCGGTAGCGCCATATCCCCCGGCAGAAGCATGAGGGACAGCGGTAATCGTGTAAACGCCCGGCTGTACATTCCACGCGGTGTAGTTGCCATTGTTGTCCCCCGCGATGGTATAAAAGAAGATATTTTCAATTCTGTAGCTGACACCATTCAGAATAAAACGAACGCTGCCGATGATAGTTTCATCACACACATCCGCTCTCACACTGATGGGACCGGTGACAGCAAGGTCAATTGTGTCACCATCCAGCAAGGGTCCG
Organism: Chitinophagales bacterium; assembly: GCA_041748615.1. Taxonomy (GTDB): domain Bacteria; phylum Bacteroidota; class Bacteroidia; order Chitinophagales; family CAIOSU01; genus JBGTCY01. Next base: position 11,992 of record JBGTCY010000216.1, on the reverse strand, counting down.
ATATCAAGATTGGATGCCGCGTTAACTAATGTGAAGGCATACACTTCACGGTCGTTGCCGAGACAGAACTCAGGCGCTGGCGGCTCCTCAATTCCGCAGGACGGACAACGTGGGTTTTGATGCCAGGAAGTAAAGTCCTTCGCGTGAATGTTGTTCGCAAAAAATAATCCGATCATGGTGATTGGCTCGTTCGCGTTTCCGGTTTTAACATTCAGTCTTCCTTTGAGTACATAAATATCTGCAATGACGGTTGAGCCTCTTTCAACATCCACTCCATCTTCAACAAAAACTAGCACATCTGAAGTATCCGGGTTAAAACTGTTGCCAACGCCAAGCAGCAATTTGCTTTTGATTTTCAAACGGGTGCAATCTGCGAATTTGATGGTGGCGTTACTTTTCGCGGTGATATTTTTTACATACAAATCAGTTTCCGTAAAAATCACCGTAGAGTTGGTACCGATTACAATGCCTCCGTAGTTATCTCCGGTCAGCGTGACGGTGGTATTATTGGGGATATTCAGGTTGTTATTCGCGTTGTTTGGATTAAACTCAAAAGCGGGGAATGTGACCGGGGCGGGAGTTAAGAATTGTGATGTAGCATTTGAATTCCCCGTCAGTTGAATGCTTTTTGAAATGGCGAAAGTACCCGCTGAAGTAATATCCGTTGCCTGGTTCAATTTCATTTTTCCATAAGCATCCGTAATGCCGACACCACCGCTCACAACGGTGTTATTCCATAATGAAATATCTTTTTGCGCAACCATCACATAGGAGGAAAGCATATTCTGTGAAGCGATAATATTCGCTGTGTAATTTGCTCTTTCACGGCATCCATTCACATCCGTTACCGTTAATCTGTAATTAACTCCGGGTAATACAATGATTGAAGCGGTGGTGTCTCCGTTTGACCAGAGATAACTGACTTCACTTTCAGTCACTGCCTGAATTTTTTCACCCTGACAGAATTCCGGTAATTCTACCGTTTCAATAACCACTTGAAGCGCTTCATCATGTTGGCAAATGTTCTGAACGCAAATGTCAGTCGTACAAAGATTGCCGTCATCGCAATCGAGGTCGGTTGAGCAGGATGTCAAAACACATCCGGGAATTAACGTGTTAGAACAGGCTCCCAAAATACAAAGGTCGGAGGTGCAGGGATTGCCGTCATCACAATCCGCTGAAGAACTGCATGGAGCACAGTTGTCCGCATTACCAATGGTGACGGAATCAATTTGAACGCAACCGTTACCGTCTGTGATTGTAACGAAATACAATCCATCGCAAAGACTGTCAATAAAAGCAGTGGTATCACCCGTGCTCCATGCATAAGAATAGGGTGGGGTGTCCCCATTTGGAACAATGAACGCTGTTCCGTCACAACAAGTTGAGTCACAATCACCGAAAATAATATCGGTGATGCCACCGGAGTCACGGTATTTATATTCCAATCTTCTGACTCCAGGAGTATTCATTACAACAGTCTGAACTGACATATCTCCCAGCGGTAGAATCATCCCGGAATCAATCGGGTTATTGAACGCGTCAAACGCCACCGCGTAAGTAGTATCTTTTTCTTTGTCCACATACACAAAAGAAACGATGGTTCGCTCCGTATCAAAATGGAAAGTCATTTTTCCTCCTGACATGTTATCATTTGGTTTATCCACTAATCCGTCTGCAGGGTTCACGTCAATCAAATCCTGCGCAATCACCGCGATATTGCCAATCCCTACTTCAAGGTCAGGGTCAGGGGTTCCGGTTTGGTAGGTATCAAACACGATTGCGGCATTTTTACCCGGGGCATTTGCTGTTGCGGAAATATGAATGCCGTAAGCCGCGTATTGACTGCCAAGAATAGTACCGTGGGGCAGTCCCTCAAAATTCAAAATACAGATTTGCTGCGGTTGCTGGCAGGCACAACTGATATCCGATTTCTGGATATTAGTTTGAATGACGGTTGGCGTAAACACACACACATTATTGATACAGGCATCAACGGTGCAAGGGTCACCATCATCGCAGACACAACATGCGGGGTCTGGCTCATGTTCACAAACGCCATTGTTGCAAAAATCAATCGTACAAGGGTCGTTGTCATCACATTCCACCGGCAGGTAAATACAACCATCAACAGGGTCGCATATTCCGAAAGTACAAGGGTCTCCATCATCACATGCAATCGGGGTGAAAATACAATCACCATCAATGCAGGAATCATCGGTGCAAATTTCACCGTCATCACAAGTAATCGGCACATACACGCAATTGCCATCAGGCTCACATTTACCTACGGTGCAAGGGTCACCATCATCGCAAGTGATATTTTGATGAATGCAAATCCCATTGACGCAGAAGTCGGTCGTACAAAGATTATTGTCATCGCAATTTTTGTCTTCATAAGAACAGCCTGTTTGCGGGTCACAGAAATTTAATGTGCAGGGGTCGCCATCGTCACAAATCAGAAGTGTAGAAATGTTTGTGACCACCGAATCGCATCCAAACTGATTAAGTAATGAGTCCACAACGGTACCTTCTTCTGCCGGATTGCAAGTGATGAGTTGAATTAAAGTATCATTGGAAGGTAGCAAAGTGATATTCGTTGTCACCACCGAATCACAGCCAAATTGATTCAACAAAGAATCAACAAACTCCCCGGTTAACTGCGGATTACAAGTTGTGGATTCAATCAAAGTGTCATTGGAAGGCAGTAAAGTGATAATCGTTGTCACCACCGAATCACAGCCAAATTGATTCAACAAAGAATCAACGAATTCCCCGGCTAATTGTGGATTGCAGGTTGTGGATTCAAACAAAGTATCATTGGAGGGTAGCAAAGTGATATTCGTTGTCACCACCGAATCACAGCCAAATTGATTCAACAAAGAATCAACAAATTCCCCGGCCAATTGCGGATTACAGGTTGTGGATTCAATCAAAGTATTATTTGAAGGAAGCAAAGTAATAATCGTTGTCACGACTGAATCACAGCCAAAACGATTGAACAACGAATCAACAAATTCCCCTGCTAACTGAGGATTACAAGTTGTTGTTTCTATCAGTATATCATTTGAAGGAAGCAAGGTTGTGATGGTTGTTACGATTGAATCGCAACCGAATTGATTCAACAATGAGTCAACAGTTTCTCCGGCTTCATCCGGGATGCAGGTTGTCAGTTCAATCAACGTATCATTGGAAGGAAGCAATGTAACGATAGTTGTAATGATTGAGTCACAGCCAAATTCATTCAACAAAGAATCAACGAAATCTCTGGCTAATTGCGGATTGCAGGTTGTGGATTCAAACAACGTATCATTGGAAGGTAGTAAAGTGATAAAGGTTGTCACCACAGAGTCACAGCCAAATTGATTCAACAAAGAATCAACAAATTCCCCGGCCAATTGCGAATTACAGGTTGTGGATTCAATCAGGGTATCATTGGAAGGAAGCAATGTGATAATTGTTGTAACAACAGAATCACAGCCAAAACGAGTGAACAACGAATCAACGAATTCTCCGGCTAATTGCGGAATGCAGGTTGTTGTTTCAATCAAAGTATCATATGACGGAAGCAAGGTTGTGATGGTTGTTACGATTGAATCGCAACCGAATTGATTTAATAAGGAGTCCACAGTTTCTCCGGCTTCATCCGGGATGCAGGTTGTAAGTTCAATCAGCGTATCATTGGAAGGTGTTAAAGTAGTAATTGAAATAATAATTGAATCACAACCGAATTGATTCAATATCGTATCGGATACTTCACCAACTTCATCCGGGTTGCACGTTGATGCAAAATCAAAAGTTACATCCGGTTCAACCGGAGTATTCACGCAAAAGCCACCGTCACATTCATCGGTTGTACAGGCATCTCCATCATCGCAATCAAGATTCGACAGACAACAGGTATTTTCATTGATACATTCTCCTGCTTCACAGTAATCTATTGTACAGGGTTCTCCATCATCACAAAATAAATCCGTGATAACAGTTACAGTAAATGCCGCTTCATCATCTTCGCTTTGATCGCCATCATCATTGTTTGGAGTTGAATCCGGGTCTTCCTGGTTGGCGGCAGTCACCTGCGCTGTGTTTTTGTAATCACCGGAAGCATTTACCATAACGGTAATTTGCAAAACAGCTGAATCACTCACATTCAGCGTATTCACATCCCACACAACCACCCCATTGGTTTCAGATGTTGCCGCACCGCCATTATCGTTCAGGTAAGTATATCCGTTCGGAATCACATCGGTTACTTCAATACCGCTGCCGTTGTCTAATCCTTCATTGTATAAAGTAAGTGTAAAGACGATGGTATCGCCTATGCAAGCTGTAGATTGGGTTGCCGTTTTTTCAAGGCGTAAATCAATTTTGCAGACATTATTCGCAATGTTGGCTAAGTCTTGCTGAAGCGTAACAGTGGTTGAAACGGAGTAATCAGCTTTCACAAAATCAGGCTCAATATCCGGGTAACGGTCAGGATCCGAAATGGCGATTATATTGGCTTCAGGAAGAGTAGGGTTGGGGATTGCCACTACAAAAATATGAGAGCCTTGTGTTTTTACACCGTTGGCAGCAACTATTGCTTCATTCAAAGCCTGAGTTTGTGTAGTGTTGTCGGTACCTTGCGTTACCGTTCCCTGTTGATTGATATAAGCTGTAGGTTGTCCATCTGTGAAAAAAATAATAAGTTGAGCAAGTCCATCGGTATTATTGATGGTTTGAACTAATAAAAATGCAGCTTCCCAATTTGTAAAACATTGTGGAGTTCCGCCTGTGCAGGAATAATCTTCAGGGTCATATCTGTCGGCTTGCGGTGTTGTGTTGTTGTCGGTTGTGATATAGGTTGTGAATGAGTTTACATAAGTATTTGTCACTTCCTGGTATGCTGTACTTCCACCGATAGTTGCTCTTCTTGCATTGCTGTTAAATTCAACTACCGTAACTCTTGAGCCGCTGCCATTCAGCGCATTGATTAAACCCAATGCCCCGCTTCTTACTTGTGTATTAATATTTGTTGCACCTGTGCCTTGTCCAACGATTGACCCCGACTCATCTAAAACAAAAATGATGTCATAAGGACAGGAGATAATCAAATCCGGATTTGTAATCGGTGTTTGGGCAAACACATTAAAAAAACAACAGGAGCAGAGTAAGGATAAAAAGGAATTTTTCATTGACGGTTGGTTTATTGGCATGAAAGCTATTGAATTATTTTGTTTTAATGCTGTAAATCTTTGAAATATCTTTCAGGAAGTTTGGAATGTGAAATGGGTAATAAAATGTTAAAATATTTTGTGCCAATATCTTTTATTTTGAAACAGATTGTCAGAAAAGATTTTCAGTTGCTAAATTTACCATTGAATAGTAAAAGTTCTCCTAACGGGTCGTTGAAAAATATAAATTTCTTTTGAGCATCCATCTTCATATCAAAGATTTGTTATTCTCACATGATTGTGTGATTGTACCCGGATTTGGCGGTTTCGTGACCGGTTATCAGCCGGCTGAGATTCAGCGATTTAAAAATGTACTTTACCCGCCTTCAAAAACATTGATGTTCAACAGGCGCCTGCAATCCAATGATGGGGTGCTGATTCATCAAATCGTTCAAAATGAAAACATAGATTATAAGACGGCAGAAGAGAAAGTGCGGAAATTAGCAGGGGCATGGAGCCGGACGCTTGATAACAAAGGCATGTTGGTGTTTCCTGAAATCGGAAAAATCTATGTCAATTCCAAAAACGTCCTTGTTTTTATGCCGGATTTAAGAAAAAATTACCTGAAGGATTCTTTTGGATTAAAACCGGTCGCTTTTCAGCCGTTGAATGAAAATGCTGTGAAAGAAAATGAACGGTCAATTCATTTTTCCGGTGAACAAGACTATCGCACAGCGAAAACCGCCAGACGGAAACGTATCGCAAAAATATCAACAGTGGCGGCAGTCGCGATTCTTTTGTTATTCTTTTTGCCACAAATGCTGATGCAGGATGCGTTGCCCGAAAAAGTACGGATTGAGCAACTGAATCTTTTTGATGTTTTCAAACCCGCTCCCGCTGAACCCGCATTTGTACCGGAGCGAACCGCTATCCGCAATCAACGAACAGGCGCAGTCAGGAATGAAATGAATCCGGCATTAAGAGGCGCTCCTGAAGTTGAAGTTTTTGAGGAGCTTAAAGTTCTTGAAGAACCTAAAACTCAACCGACCGCTGCTCCTGCCGCGAAAGAAACCGTTGAGAGCAGCGGAATGTATTACATCATTTTCGGAAAACATGATTACATCTCTGATGCCATCCGGCATAAAAAAAACTTAGATGAGCAGTATCAAAAAGTTTTTGAAGTTTTTTCAACGAATGGAATTTATCATGTGGGTTTGTTGAGCGGCAGGAGCAAACAAGAAGCGGAAGCCGGTTTGCAGACTTATCACTCCTCCGATTCCAATGTGAGTATATTTTTAAGACTGTAACCCGCTTTCGCTCGCCTCTTGCGAGCGTGTGCTATTATTCAGCCTCCGGCTGACCGGGTTTTATTTGTTGATGCTTTTGCTACGCTTCGGCAAGATGCCGGCTGATACTTCCCTTTCGCCAGAGGCGGGGGCGAAACCTCCACAAAAGGGAGGTCATGAACGCTTCTCTTTTTCCAAAACCGATTGAATTTGCCTGACCAAACTAGAGGTTAACTGCTGACCTTTGATAATTAATTCATTTAAATCTTCTTTTTTTTGGATTCTTGCATCCAGTTCTATTTGGTTAATAATTTCCAGCAATTTGTTTTTTCCAAACAGCACGATAGTGGATTTAAATTTATGCGAATCACAAGCTACAGATTGTATATTTCCCTCTTCATAATGTTTTATCAAATGTTTAAAAACAGTTTTACTTTGAATCATGATTTCGGAGAGCAAATCATTTAAAAACATTTTATCATCTCCCGATATTTCATGCAATTGACTGAAGTCAAATTGAAAATCATTATAAAAATTCTTTTCCATTGTAATAACAATTAAGTTTTTTAAAAAATCAGACCGAAACCGCTTCAGAGAAAATAAGGTCGCATGTTTCTATTTTACCGCTTTCATTAATTAAAGATGCCCGCTCGAGTAATGATTTCAGTTCACGCACATTTCCATACCAGGGATATTGTAAAATCATTTTCATCGCTTCCCTTGAAATACTTTTTTGCCCCAGGCGATTTTTTTCACAAAAACGATTTAAAAAATGGTTTGCAAGTAGCGCAATATCATTTCCGCGCTCGCGCAGCGGAGGAAGTTTCACCAAAAATCCCTGGAGGCGGTAATACAAATCTTCGCGGAATAATCCGCTTTTCACCCGCTCGACAAGGTTGCGGTTGGTAGCTGCTATGACGCGCACATCCAGCTCGCGCTCGACATTGCTGCCTAACCGGGTGATTTTCATTTCCTGCAGCACTCTCAAAATTTTAGATTGCAGTTGAATATCCATATCCCCGATTTCATCGAGGAAAATTGTTCCGCTATTCGCTTCTTCAAATTTTCCAATGCGCCTGGCATCTGCGCCCGTAAAAGCGCCCTTCTCATGTCCGAACAATTCGCTTTCTACCAAATCAGCGGGAATTGCCGGCATATTCGCAATGACAAACGGCTTTTTACGTCTGACTGAATTATAATGAATGGCATGAGCAATCACATCTTTTCCTGTTCCGGTTTCACCTGTAATCAATACTGAAATGTTATTGTTTTCTAATTTTTGAATCATTTTCAAAACCTTCAGAATGGCATCACTTTCCCCAATCACCGTGTTGTATTTGTTCCTGTCTAATATTTGCTCACGCAGGTGTTCGGCTTCTTTGCGGTAACTGACGCTTTTCGATAAATTTTTCACGCTGTTGCGGAGTTCAAAAAGCGCCTGACCATTTTTGATTATGTAAGCATCCGCACCGTTTTGATAGGCTTCCACCACAATCTCAATCCGCTCCTGACCGGATAAGATAATGACCGCTGTTTCATCATTGTATTGTTTGATTTGTTTCAGAATTTCAATCCCATTTTTTCCGGGAAGATGAAAGTCAACAATCACAATATCGGGAAGCTGATGCAGGTTGCTTAAAAAATCTTCGCCTGAATTAAAATACGTGACGTCCGTATCACCATCATTTTCCAAAGCCCGTTGCACGCCTCGGCAAAAGATGCTGTCGTCATCTATCAAAAAAATTTTCGTGAGATAGCTTCCCATATTAGTTTGATTTTAGTTTTTAATGACTTTTACAGTTTGTTTGCTTCCGTTTTCTGTTTGGCAAAGCAACAGGTAAACTCCGCGTGACAGATGAGATAATTCCCTGATGACGAAATCCTGATTCGAAAAATATTCGAACATGCGGGATTGATACATTTTCCCACTCATATCCAAAAGGGTTACCTGGATTGTCCCTTTTTCAGTTCCGGTAAACTTTATATGCAATTCATCATTGAAAGGATTCGGAAAAACCTGCACTTCAAAAAATTCGATGATACTGCTTTCGGGTGTTTGTACGGCAATCATTTTAAAATATTCATGAGAGCCGTCATCGTCTGTTTGTTTGAGCCGGTAATAGCTGATACCGGGAATCGGTTGTTCATCAAGATGTTTGTACGCTTCATGTTCCGAACTGTTGCCTTTTCCTTTTACACGATAAAATTCCGTGAAGTGGATGCCGTCACTGCTTTTTTCAAGCGAAAAAAAATCGTTGTTAACCTGTGTATGTGTTGCCCATTCGAGCAATACAGTATTTGTTTCAATCAGCCGGGCATTAAAATAATCTAACACAATCGGTAAAACAGTTCCCCTGTCGCCCCCGATTGCAAATTCCGAGAAAGAGGTAAGGTCATATTTTAAGGCATAACCTCCTTCAAGTGTTCTTCCTTCTCCACCCGGAGGGTGCATTTTTCCGAAAGCGGCAGTCCAATCTTCATGACCGGAACCTTCAGGTCGTTTGAGAATGCCGAATCTATTGTCTTCCAGCCCGCTGAAATTTTGAATGTCAAGTTTTAGATGGTAAACGCCTCCGGCAGGTTGTACATCCGGTTGAATCACCCACATGCCTTCTTCACTGATAAATGTGTAATACAAGTTGTCATCATAAACTTGATACAACATGGGTTCATAGCGCTCCAACGAATGAAATGAACACGTAATCCATGAGGTGGCTGATAAATCGTGTGTGGTAATCTCCGTAAAAAAGTTTTGGTTGAACCCGTTGTTTCCCAACGGGAAAGCATAAACATGTTCTCCTGTATTGTTGACGCGTCTTGCCAGGTTTCCGACTACATAACTTTGAGCATTGAATCCTTTCAGCGCACCTGCATCTGAATTTTGAATAAAGAGCGTGTCATCATTCGTATGTATTTTACCTTGCAGGAGTTTGAGTTCATTTTCTACAATGACTTTATTAGACATCATAACGCCACCGGTAGATGAATTTTCAATCACCAAATCATGAACAACAATCGGTGAGACACCTCCAAGATACTGGCGGCTATTCCCTTTCAACTCCACTGTGCCGTTTTCAAACTGAAAACTGCCGTTGTTTATAAAATCTCCGCAAATAATCAATCGTTTACCGTTTCTGATTTTGAGTTTTGCGTTCTTCACGATTACCAAGTTTCTGCAATGCGATTCATCATTTACCCAGGGGATATGGATAGTGCCCGGTGGAATCAGCACGTCCGTATTACAATCAGGCAGTACACCGTCATTCCAGTTTAAAGGATTACTCCAATCAGTATCAGCGTTTCCCTGCCAGGCTATCATAGGCGGCTCATCAGTATTACCCTGTACGATAATATTATCAAATGAGTATTTTCTTTTAGAACCGTTTTTTACTCGAATAATAATCTGTAGCGAATCACCCGTGATGCCAGAGTGAGTGGCTTTTACAGAATTAAAATCAACATCCATGTTCCCGTTTTCTGGAAAAAGGGTTTCGGGCTGATTATCCAATTTGTAGAATACTTTTATATAATCACCTGACTCTGTGCTTCCTGAACCGTTCAAATCTACAGACAAAACCACATTAGAAAATCCTGATATTGAGATAACTGAAGTCTGCCAGACGGCTTCGTCACGCGTGTGCTCCACAACAAACAAACCTTTATCCACTTCAAACTTTTTAGGACTGCGCGCAAGACTGATTGTCCATTTCGATGATGTAGTGGTTTTATCCAAGTAAAAGGTAAAATCCTCCAGATACAGATAATTATTGCTCACCACCAGCACATCATCCCATGAATGAGTACTCCCTGAACCCTCGTTGCTTACTTTAATGATGATACGCAAATGAAAACCGGACAAGCCGGACTGAACAGCATAAGAATGATTGTAATTACCCATCAACTCTCCGTTGGTTTCAAATAAAATTTCTTCCCCGCCATCCAACTGATAATAGATGCGGATATAATCCTCACTTATCATTTTATCGGCTTTAGGAAGAAAAACGGAAATATCAATATTTTGAAAACCCGCTATCGGAATAAGAGAGGAAGACCAAACAGCTTCACCCCGCACTTGCCTTGCTTCAAACACTCCTTTCTCTACCCGGAAACGATTCGGGTTGGCATTGTTAACATCAATTGACCATTTGGAAGACTCCACAGTTCCGTTTGGGTAACTGTTGAAGTCTTCCAGATATAAAATCTGCTGGTCTATTTCCAAAGCGAATGACGCCTGCTGAACACCTACATTCATATACACAAACGCAATGGAAGCAATGATGAAAATCAATAATGCCAGTCCGATGACATACTTCACTAACCGTAATCGCAGACTGACTTGCGGTTTAACACGAGGCTGAATGAGTAATTTATTTCTCATCACTGAATTTTACCACTTAGATTTTTAAGTAATTCCGCTTGTGAACAATTGTCTTTTTTGACAACCGGCAAATTCCTTGTAATGATTATCACCAGTTTTTTTTCTTCAACAAGGGAGGTCAGTTCAAACCAGCTTGCTTCTCCCTGAATTTTTTCAGTGATACCTGATGCATAAAAATTGATGCTGGCTCTTGAAAAATTTTTATCAATGTCGCGCCATTTTTTTCCGTCAACACTCTGCCTGATTTCAGGAATGCTTCGGAGGTGTTGTTCCCGGTTGCGGGTAATCAGTTCAAAAATTTGAAAAGATTCTCTTGAAAAATAATTAACGAAAAAATACCCCTCGTTACCGCTTTCCTTAACGGCAAAAATGCTGTCAACTGTAGAAATGTGAATTGTGTCATTTAAGCGATTTTCCCATAGAATCACATGGTAACAATCACTTACTTCATGAAAACGAATACAAGACTCGTCTGAAAAGGGATTGAGGGATTGTGTCTGCGCGGAGAACTGCAACACCAGCAATATCCAAATAAAAATTCCGACTCGTATTGGGATTGTCATGATTTGAAAAGATTGAGCAACTGACGTTGATGGTTAAATAAAACCCTTTGCTTTTCATACGATTTCAGGTGTTCGGAAATATTTATTTTCGACCAACAGGCGGAAATGAACGACAACCGGCTGGATTTAATCCGTGAATAGCGTGGAACAATTCAAGTAAAGACAATTGATGAAATACTAAGAAATAATTCTTATTTCAATGTTGAAATTCTTTTTTATACTGAGAAAAAACAGTACCTTAATGGAATACAAGCTAAGTATAGTCCGATGATTTCATGATTAAAAAATCACCATATAGTTCGTCACCAACTCTTGCGCTGCCAGCCGTCAATAATATTTTGCTGGTAGATGATTTAGAAGAAAATCTGGTAGGGATGGAAGCCGTGCTGAACCGGGCTGGCCGTCATTTTTATAAAGCATTCAGCGGAAGAGAATGTCTCCACTTAGTAGAACAACACGAATTTTCATTGATTGGCTTAGTTCTAAATAAATCAGCAATAATATTTAATTTTGCTACATGCTAAACCACAAAACAATCATAGAGCAGTTTGGGCAGATGGATTCAGCCGACCGGCAAGCCGTTTTATCTCAGCTTTTATTGATGAACGAAGG
>JBGTCY010000215.1:0-5684 GCA_041748615.1 Chitinophagales bacterium | reverse complement strand
CAAAAAAATAAATAAGTTGAACCACGGGTCAATAATCCCCGACTTGAAATAGAAATGCGGCAGAAAAGAACCTGCATACAACAGCACCCACCAATAGCCGAATGTTGAATTGAAATATCTTTTTCCAAGAAAAAAAATCAGGCATAACGTAATGATGCCGCAAATTGCGTTGGGAAACCGGGCGGCAAATTCATTGACGCCAAATATTTTCATGCTGACAACCTGCATCCAAAAAAAGAGAGGCGGCTTTTCCCAAAACGGCTGAAAGTCAATCATCACCCTTGAGTAATTGCCGGTCACCAGCATTTCACGAGCCGATTCGGCAAAGTTGATTTCGTCCCAGTCGAACAAATGAACGCTGCCGAGTAATGGAATAAACAACAAGGCGGAGACAATGGTAATGATGAGATATGGGGTAATTCCTTTTTCTTTCATGAGCGATTAAAAAAGGATGATAGAGATTGATTCAGCAATGTTGAGTTCCTGAAGTGAGGTGAAGCATGAAACATCCAAAAAATCAATGTCGTAATGCAAACGCCAATCAACGCACCGAAATAAACATCCACAAAAAAATGCTGCACTAAATACATCCGTGAAATTCCGCCAATCAATGCCATTGCGATAAAGATTAAACCGAGCCATTGTCGTTTTACCAATAAAGAAAGCAGGCAAAACAAAGAAAACACCGTTGCAGTGTGCCCGGAAGGAAAGCTGAAATGTTTCATGATTTTTACGCCTTCCACAAAATGCAAATCAAATTCAGACAGTACAACTGATGGTCGCATCATTTCAGGAAATATCATATTTTTCAGAAACTGAACAACAAGCCCTGTTACCGAAAAACAAACCAACGCCAGTAAGGCGTGACGATAGCTTTTCCATAACAAAATCACCGCAACCGCAACATACATCCAGCCATTGCCGAGGCTGGTGCCATAATAAAACAAGTAATCAAAAAATGGCGAATACAGGCTGTTGATGAAAAGCACCTCCTCCCCTTTTTCAATGAAAAATAAAATAGACGCGCCCGCCAATAAAGCCAAAATAAAAGGCGCGTAAAACCAGGGATTATGACGATAAGTTTGCATTACGAAGATTCATATTTTTTAATTCGTCTGATGATGGCAAAATACCAATCAAGACTGAACAAGGAAGAATCACGCATGGCTTTGTAAGTCAGAAAAATACCGATTGGCAGCAACACTGCTGTTGCCAGCCAACTGCCCACCCATGCCGCAATCACGCTTTCCTCGGCTGATTTTTGTCCTGTGATGGTGGAAACATGAAACACCACAAAAAACAAAACGGAAATAAGTAGCGGCATTCCCAAGCCGCCAATGCGGATGATGGCGCCCAATGGCGCGCCTACAAAAAGCAAGACCATGCAGGCTACGGAAAATGTGATTTTGCGATGCCAGGCAAGATTGTGTTTGATGTTGTTTTTATTTCTGAGTTGAATGTCACGATGCGCAACACTTGCGAAACTTTTCACACTGCGCGAAACAGCCAGCGCTCTTTTGACAGCCGTGGATTTTTCACTGTCCGACAACTCTTTAAAATCAACAACAAAACAGCTATCCGGCTCCCAGTTGTTTTTTTTCATAAAGCTGTCAATATTTATTTTTTTGAACGTGTAATACTGATTGAGATTTACTGCGAAACTTTCTTTTTTATCGGCAATTTGCACATGGATGCTGTCCATGGACTTTTGCAACTGCCGCATGTTGAGCATTTCATAATGATTGCGCCAAAACCGTTCATCCGTTCGCTCCATGGCAAACTGCGACAAATCAAAATATTTTTCCCAGACATTAAAATAGGTGCGCAGATGTTCATGGCGGTTTTCAGCAGTTTCAGGCTTCACTTCAGAGTATTGTTTGCCTTCATACAATCGCAGCACCAAATAGCGGTCATCATTGCTACTGAACATTTCACCTTTTTCCGCTATCAATACATTATCATTTCCCCTGCCGCTGGTGTGATCATAAACGATGATGTCATAAATCGTTTTATTATCGGGGTCTTTTTTTCCGACCTTAATACTGAATCCTTCAATTTCATTGTAAAAAACGCCCTCCTTGATGTTGAGTGCCGGTTTTTGATGCCGCACATCATAAAGCAACGTGGCGAATTTGAGATTGGCATGAGGCAGGATATTGTTGGAAAAAACAAAAGCGCCTATACTGATAAACGCGATTGCGACAATGAGTGAAGCCATCAATCGCAGCAATGAAATGCCGGATGATTTCGCAGCCACCAGCTCATAATTCTCACCGAAACTTCCCATCGTCATGATGGACGAGAGCAACACTGCCAATGGCAGCGCGAGCGGAACAAAACTCGCGGAAGCATAAAAAATTAATTCCGCGATGATGCTCCATTCCAATCCTTTCCCAACAAGATCGTCAATATATTTCCACAAAAACTGCATCACAATAATAAAAAGCGTGATGAAAAAAGTAAGGATAAACGGACCGACAAATCGGCTGATGACTAAGATGTCAATTTTTTTCACTTATTTAGTTTGACGATGAAGCGCTCTGTAAAAATACATTTTTCGGCAAACGAGCTACAGTTGCTCGGTGATGTTTCTTTTCTGTCGGCTAAACGGCAACTGACAGAAAAACTGTATGAACTGATGTCTGCATTGTCAGAAAAAATGAAAGCATCTGAATTGCATCAATACTTTTCCTATCCGGAAGGAGTTGATTTTCAAAGAGGGAAAATTTCAAAAGGAGAAAATCTTGATGGATTGCCTTATGTGCTGCTTGATTTTCCCCGTTTGTTTAATCATGAAAATGTATTCGCATTTCGCACGCTTTTTTGGTGGGGAAATTATTTTTCATTTACCCTGCATCTGAAAGGCGAACCGCTTGATAAATACAGAAAACCAATTCTGATGAATTTTGAAAAGCTAAAAAACAAAGGAATTAAGGTTTACACAGGCAATGACGAATGGCAGCATGACTGGCGCGATGAAAAATATGTTCTCTTAGAAAAAGCCGATAAAAATATTTTTCTGAATCATGGATTTATTAAACTGTCCGCCAGTCTGCCTTTGAGCAAGCATGAAAAATTTCTAAAGGAAGGTGTCAAAAACTATGAGCGGTTTCTGAAATTACTAACTCTGAAATAATTTAGTTTTTGGACTTTTATTAAACCTTACAGTCTAGAAAGTCTTAAGCATCAAATCCCATCTTATCCGCCAATCTGCTGAATCAATGTTTTAATTTGACTGTCCCACAGCAACTGCTGGTCTTTGATTTCATTATCAGCAGCGAAATCGGTGATGATTAAAATTGTGTCACCGGTGATTTCATTTTTGGTAATGCGAAATTCAAAATACTCGTCCTCATCGCTGTATTCCCATTTGTAGCGGATGTATTGATCTTGAATAGAATCAATGATAATCGCCACTTCTTCATAGCCTTCCCAAACGAAAGTACAATAAGGTTCATTGATGTCAACGCTGTCAGCAAACCATTGCGCCAAACCGGATGGTGAAGTAAGAAAATCAAACAGAATGGCAGGAGAAGAACGAATCGTATATTCTATTTGAAAAAGCAGGTTGCCGCCTTTTGAACGGGTGATGCGCGGTTTTACCAGCGCCTGCCTGGATTCTTCCAGCGCCATACTCAATTGAGTCGGGCTGCCTCCTCTCGGCTTGGGAGGAGCTTGCACCGGTTGTGGTTTTGCCTTCCTTTTTGGAGCGGGCTGCGGTGGAGTCCATTTAGCTTTTGTCGCTTTCTGAGGAGCAACTTCTTTTTTAATTTTTTTCTGCGGAGGAGCAGGTTGCGACTTTTTTACGGGCACATTCTTGGCTTTCGGATTCTGCTTCGGCTTCACCCTGGCTTTGGGCTTTGGTTTTTCTTTCACCTTCACTTTTGACTTTGAGTCGCTTTTTCCGCTTTTTGCTTTTGCCGGTTTTGATGGAGCAACAACTTTCTTTTTGGGGGCAGTGGTGCCCGTCACTTTTTTCTTAACGGGTAATTTGCCGGTTGATTTCTTTGTATTCTTTTTAGCCATTGATTTATTTTAATTCGACAATATTACATACTGCCGTGCAAATAAAAAGAAAAAAAAGTCATTTTAAAATTATTCATGTAAATTTGACCTTGTTGCCATCCGATATGTTTTTACCTACCAAGACAACATCAGACAAACTTCTGTATATTTCGTTGACACTTGCGGACCGTGCGGATACCTTGTATCGGTTATATCAAGCTTTCGTATTCAAGTTTATTCCAAAAACATCATTCCCTAACTCCATAAACCTTACAACAGCATGAGGCAATTAAAAATCACGAAATCAATCACGAATCGTGAAAGCCAGTCGCTTGAAAAATATCTCCAGGAAATCGGCAAAGTGGATTTGCTCAATCCTGAAGAAGAAGTTGATTTAGCGAAACGCATTAAACAAGGTGACCAGGATGCATTGGAAAGATTGACAAAAGCCAACCTCCGCTTTGTGGTTTCCGTTGCGAAGCAATATCAAAACCAAGGGTTGTCGCTAAGTGATTTAATTAATGAAGGTAATCTGGGTTTGATAAAAGCGGCTCAGCGTTTCGATGAAACACGCGGCTTTAAATTTATTTCTTACGCGGTTTGGTGGATTCGTCAATCCATTTTACAGGCGTTGGCAGAACAATCCAGAATTGTTCGTCTGCCATTGAACAAAGTCGGCTCGCTCAATAAAATCAACAAAGCATTCTCCTCACTCGAACAGGAATATGAACGCGAACCATCACCCGAAGAATTAGCGGAGGTGCTGCAAATCGGTTGCGAAGAAGTGCAAACAACGCTTGGAGTAGCCGCCCGCCATGTTTCCATGGACGCGCCTTTTGTGGACGGAGAAGACAATTCATTGCTGGATGTGCTTGAAAACGGCAACTCCCCAAAAACAGACTCCGCCCTCGAACACATAGAATCCCTCAAAAAAGAAATTGAACGATCACTTTCTACGCTCACTGAACGCCAGCGCGATGTCATCAAACTTTATTTCGGCATCGGAGTTGACCACAGCATGTCGCTCGAAGATATTGGCGACCGTTTCGCGCTGACGAGAGAAAGAGTGCGCCAAATCAAAGACAAAGCCATCAACAAACTGCGCTCTACTTCAAGATGCAAATTGCTGAAAGCATATTTGGGCGCTTAATGCTTTAGCTTAAAATATAAAAGCTCCGAACAATCTTCGGGGCTTTTTTTTTGAAACAAAACGAACTTTTTTAAAAGCAATAAAATGGCGAAATTTGAAAAGTAATTTTCTGTTCCAATATTATAAAAAATCACTCCATCAATCATGTTTGAATCATTAACCGAAAAATTAGAAGGCGCTTTTAAAACGCTGAAAGGGCAGTCTAAAATCACGGAAATCAATATCGCTTCTTCGCTGAAAGAAGTGCGGAGAGCATTGGTGGACGCTGATGTGAACTACAAGGTCGCCAAAGAATTTACCGATAGGGTGAAAGAAAAAGCGATGGGTGAAAAAGTCATCACTGCCGTTTCCCCCGGTCAGTTGATGGTGAAAATCGTCCAGGATGAATTAACACAACTCATGGGAGGTGCTGCCAGCGACATTAACCTGACAGGAAATCCTTCCGTCATCCTGGTAGCAGGCTTGCAAGGTTCAGGTAAAACTACTTTCTGTGCAAAGCTTGCCAGTTATTTAAAAACAAAAAAAATGC
>JBGTCY010000214.1:0-2803 GCA_041748615.1 Chitinophagales bacterium | reverse complement strand
GGGGCGTGGGACGGTGGACGGGTGTCGTGGGTTGAGGGGGGGGTGTTGTGGGATGGGAACTAAGGTTTGGCAAAGGCACGTCTAATATCTAAAATCTAACATCTAAAGTCTAATTTCTGATAATGCAGATTTCAAATTGCGGATGTTAAAGTACAAGAAAATTAATTGTCAATTTCTTGTCTGACTCCTTCCAATTTCGGAGACAACAAATGAATCGTCAATAGCGCAATCAAATAAGCGCTGCCCGCGATGGCAAATAATGGAATGTAGCCGAACTTCACACGGATAATCCCGGTGGATGCGGCTAACAGAATGCCGCCCGTTGCACCGAGCATACTTCCGATACCCACCACCGTCCCAACTGCGTTTTTTGGGAACATATCTGAAGTGAGCGTAAATAAATTCGCAGACCACCCTTGATGAGCGGCAGCCGCCAGCGCAATCAGCGCGATGGCAATGCTGAGGCTGGAAGTGACGGAGGCAAACACAATCGGCACTACGCACAAGGCGCACAAGAGCATCGTGAATTTCCGCGCTTTGTTCACCGACCAGCCACGCTGTATTAAATGAGAAGAAAGCCACCCGAAAAAAACGCTGCCCGCATCAGACACCAAATAGATGATGATAAACGGGATTCCGATATTTTTTAAATCTAATTTATGTTCGAGCGCTTCGCTGCTGTTGAAAAAATCGGGCAGCCAGGTGAGATAGAGATACCAGACGGGGTCAGTCATGAATTTTCCGAGGGCGAATGTCCATGTTTGTTTCAGCCTAATCACTTTTTTCCAGGGAATCGGGGCGGTAATTTCCTCTTTGTCGGAGGTGATATGTTCTAATTCCTGTGGGCTGACCTTTGGATGCTCTTCAGGTTTGCGGTACATTCGTCTCCAAAAAATCAGCAAAACAAAACCGAGCAGTCCGGTGATGATGAATGCCGCCCGCCATCCGAGATGTAACGTGATGAGCGGTACTGCGATAGCGGTGATAATCACGCCCACGTTGGCGCCCGCGTTGAAAATGCCGGTTGCCAGCGAGCGTTCCCTGCGCGGAAACCACTCCGCCACGGTTTTCACTGCCGAGGGAAAATTGCCCGACTCGCCCAGACCGAGCGTGAATCGTGTCAAACTCAGTCCTTTGAACGTGCTGACAAAACCGTTCAGCACGCCAGCGAAACTCCACAACGCGATGGCGAATGAAAAACCTTTTCGCGTTCCGATTTTATCAATGAAATAGCCGACAAACAAAAAACCAAGCGCGTAAGCGAATTTGAATGCTGCATCCACATAACCCATCATTTCTTTGAAATGGTCAAGGTCGGCTTGCGTGAGCGCTGCGTCTTTCTGAATGCCGAGCATCTCTTTCCGGAAACCATCATCAATCATTGTGAACGACAACACATTCCGGTCAACATAATTGATAGTCGTGGCGAAAAAAAGCAACGCGCAGATGTGCCAGCGATAGTTATTGATGATTGCGAGTTTCATTAACCTTGCAGGATGAAAAATAAGACAGTAGTAATCACGGGCGGCAATGACGGTATCGGCTATCAAACCGCCCTGCAACTTGCCCGTCTCGGAGCAAATGTAATCATCATCGGAAGAAACGAAGAAAAAACCAAACAGGCTTATGAAAATATTCAGGCAGAGCCGGGAGCAGGCAAAGCGCATGATATTATTGCCGACTTATCGGTGATGAAAAATATCAGGCGGGCAGCGGCAGAAATCCGGGGAATTACAGACAAAGTGGATGTGCTCATCAACAATGCGGGCGGTGTGTTTACAAATTTTGAATTGACCGAAGACGGATTGGAAAAAAGTATTGCCACCAATCATTTCGCTTACTTTTTACTGACCGGGCTGTTACTTGATTTGATAAAGAAATCCGATGATGCCCGGATTATCAATGTTTCATCAGATGCGCATTACAATGGCAAAATTGATTTTGATTCTTTTACGAGTAATAAATCCTACAACCTTTTTATCGGTTACAGACAAAACAAGCTGGCGAATATTCTCTTCACTTATGAATTAGCGGAAAGATTGAAAAACACACAGGTAACCGTCAACAGTCTGCATCCCGGAACGGTAAAAACCAAATTGGCAAACAAAGCAGGTTTCCTGATTGGCGCAGCATGGTCACTGGTTACATTATTTTCCATGTCTCCTGCTAAAGGCGCTAAAACAAGCGTATTTCTGGCGACAGATGAATCGGTTAAAAACATCACCGGACGTTATTTTTCCAATTGCAAACAAGTTGAACCACATCCTGCGGCACACGATAAAGATTTAAGAAAAAAATTATGGGAAGTATCCGAAAAACTTACTGGGTTTCGCTACTCGTTTTAATTTCCCGATTTCCCGATAGGTTCGATGTTTTATTAATATTAATATCCGGGAGAAAATCCATCGCGTATAGGTGAAGACTTTAGTTTATAGTTTAATCAGATGTTTGAAGGAAAGAAACGAATAAAATACAAGTGAAAACGGTTAATTGTACAATTAGCACTGAACATCATCACTATCGGTGCAGCCACATCCAAACATAGACAAGGTAACCCCCTTCTTTTTTTGTTAGATTGAATTTGCAAAATCTGTCCAATCAGTTGGATTTTCATCAGAAATATTTGAGGTCTTGTGTATAATTAATGTATTGCTCCACGTTATCACCGTCTAATTTTCGTTGCTAATTATCCGCCAAACGGATTCATAAAAAATATGTCATTGAAATTAAAAACTCAATTTCCAATTAACAGGAATGTTGTTTTGATGCCCGGCTTTTCAGGTGCTGGGGTGGGGCGGATGGT
>JBGTCY010000213.1:0-2245 GCA_041748615.1 Chitinophagales bacterium | reverse complement strand
AACGCCATCATCCCGACTGGGGGAAAGGGGGCGGTGTATTATCTCACCCCAATTTCTAACATCAAATTAGTGAATTTAATGTTTTATTCCAAGTTCACGCTATACGAATTGTTGAGCTATATTAGTCTGCGGATTTGAGGTGACAATATAGGAACGGTGAATCCGGATAAATTGTGATGCGGGAAGTTTTGACTCGAATACTTTCATTGTGGCATGTACGATATGTTTTTCTTTTGTGCAGTGTACAACCACATAATCACCCTCCGCTTCCAGCCAGAGAACATCCAGGTAGTTGATTTTGACATACCTAGCACCGCTTTTTATAAAAATATGTTGTTCGCCTTCGGTCATCAGCGGCAGAGCCGCGCTTTTACGCGAGGTAATGATTTTCAATAAGGCATCCACTTTTGAACGGGTGATTTGCGGGTCGAGCGGTTTGATGAGATAATCCGTAGCGCCTTCGCTGAATCCTTTCATGATGTCTTCATGCTGCCGCATCATTGCAGTGACAAAAATAATCGGGAGACCGGATGTAGCGCTGTTGGATTGCAATACTTCGGCAACTTCATAGCCATCCATCCCCGGCATATTCACATCAAGAATTAAAAGGTCCACCGGTTGACTGAGCGCGATTTTCACCGCGTCTTTTCCATTTGTCGCTTTAAGAAAATTTCTGCCGGGAGCCTCAAGCAGGCTTTCTAATCCTAATAGATTTTCCTGCGCGTCATCCACCAGTAATATGAAGATATTTTCAATGATTTCATCTTGTGCCATCCGTTTAATTTATGCTGAAGGTTTTAATGTGTTATAATTTTTTATGTTTTGTTTAGCGTTATCCTCCATATTTCTTGTTGATTGAAATATAGAAGATGACATTATTCCCGGCTTCATTATCAATCGTGAGTGAGTCTTCCCAGTTTTTAACTAATTGATTGCAAATTCTTAATCTATTATCGTTTTTCAATTGTTGATTAAAATCAGGTTTTTCGTGGGAAGGTATTTTTAATTTATCAATTTCACGGTATAATAATATCAAATTATTGGGGGTTTTCAAAACCGAAATGTGAATTTTTGGATGTTCTTGTTTAAATGTCTCTATTGAATACATCAGCAGATTCTGAAATAAAAATGTCATTTGCATCCGGAATCCTTTAATATTATGCGAATCATCACATTGCACGGAAGCTCCGGTTTGTTCCATTTCGGGGATCAGGTTGTCCATCGCCTCTTCTATGGCATCATTCAATCTGAATACTTCTTCTTTGCGAACATCATGTTCCTGCGAGTAAAATTTCATTTCATCCGCCAGTTGACGTGCTTTGGTTAAATAATGGTCCAGATACCGGGTATGCTGTAAAATCTTTTTCGGTTCTATTTCCTTTTGCAACTGATGCAAGTAATAGATTCCTGAATTCAATGGCGCTTGAATTTCTTGTGAAATAAGTTGAGTAAAATCTTCCATCTCCGTATTGAGGACACTCAACTTTTCCTGTGAGATTTTCAATTGGGAAATGTCTTGCCCGTTCACAAACCATTTATCGAATTTTTCAGTAACATTAAAACTGATACATTTCGCGCTACCGGATTTTGTTTTGAATTTGCATTCAAAGTGCATCTCTCGTATTTTAGTGGAAGCGTAACGTTGCAGTTCATATTCAAAAGCAAGCATATCATTCAAATTGGTGAACAAGCTGACGAATTTTTCGCCCAGCAGTTCTTCAGGAGAATATCCCAGCAGTTTTCTGAACGAGGGATTAATTTCTTCATACACTAAAGAATGTCTGTTGAGAATACACATGAGGTCGGCTGCATGTTCCACCATCAACCCAAGTTGTTGCAGCCGGGCGTTTTGCTGTTCGATTTCCTTGCGTTGATTTTCAAGCCTTAAAAAAACATTGACTTTCGCTCTTAAAAAATCAGGATTAACAGGTTTTGAGAGAAAATCCACCGCGCCTTCTTTAAAACCTTTCAATACATTTTTCAACTCGCGCTCCATGGCAGTGATGAAAATGATCGGCACTTTGCACGATTTTTTATGGGTACGTAAATACTCTGCTACTTCAAATCCGCTCATGCCCGGCATTTGAACATCCAGTAAAATCAATGGGCTAAGTTCTAATTAATACAGCATCTTCTTTGTAGAGTTGAAATAGGTTGTAAGCAATGTCAGTGGAGGCTATTGCGTAGAACCATTGCCTGACTTGATTTACAGACTCGTTCATTTTTTTGCCGTAAGCATACCAGT
>JBGTCY010000212.1:0-11346 GCA_041748615.1 Chitinophagales bacterium | reverse complement strand
ACTGGTATGCTTACGGCAAAAAAATGAACGAGTCTGTAAATCAAGTCAGGCAATGGTTCTACGCAATAGCCTCCACTGACATTGCTTACAACCTATTTCAACTCTACAAAGAAGATGCTGTATTAATTAGAACTTAGCCTTCTAATCCTAATGCATAATCACGGCTAAACAACTTCACGATTGTGAGCGTATTAATTTTTCGGCAACAGGATTTTTTCGGCATTTTCAATCCAGGCTTCTACCCCACCGGCAACATACCCGGTGCTTCCGAGTTTTTCAAAACTGATTTGATTATCTTTTTTGGAAGCGATTACAAACCAAACAGTCGGATAACCGGCAATGCCGAACATCTGCGCAATCTCTCTGTTTTGCTGCATGATGGCAGGGTCAACCTGTGTTTTTCTTGGGAAATCAAGCTCCACCAAAATGACATTTTTCTTCGCCCAGGTTTGAAACTTAGGCTGTGTAAAAACTTCACTTTGCAGGCGTTTGCACCAGCCGCACCAGTCACTGCCGGTAAAATAAAGGAACAACGGTTTGTTTTCTTTGGCGGAAATATCCACCGCTTTCACGACATCCGTCTGCCAGATTGCTTTTTCCTGAGCAAAAGCATTCAAACTCATTGAAACTGCAAAAAACAATATCAGGTATTTCATCATGGTAATTTTTTATACGGAGGAAATGTAAAAATAGCCAACCTTAGCCATACTTGTTTGGCGGGGTTTCGGCTGCATAACGCTAATTTTCTTCCGGTAGTTCACAGCGCAGAATCCTGTTTTGAAAAACAGGACCAATCAGCAAAATATTTCCTGAAACTGCGGCTACGCTTGAGCCGGAAAGCAATTCACCGCTGTCTAATAAAATCTCTTCGGGGTGAAAGTCGCCTTTTTCATCTTTCCGGATTTTGATGACCTGAGAAGGGGAAAGTTTTGAAGTATCAGATGCGTGTTTCAAAAAAGAAAGCAACTGAGGGTGGCAGCCTGTCCAGAGGTTTCCGTTTTCATCAATTTCGATATTATCGGGTCCGGTGTTGAGGGGAATAATTTTATAATAAGTTAATTGCCCGTCAGACGCGTTGCGATGATAAACCAAAATACTTTTTCCGACCGGTGAAGCCACATACACCTCTTTTTTTTCTGCGTTCATATTAATGCCGTTGGCATAAGCGATTTTTTTAGCAGCGATTTGAAAATTACTGCCATCAAAATAAACAACATTGCTTCTTTTCAGTTGCAGAAAATCCTCCAGCATTTTCCCAAACTCTGAACGCGAGCCGTGGTCGTTCGTGAAATAAAAACGATTTTCATCCACCGCCAAAACATCATTCGGACTAATTATAAAATCATGGTTATCCCAGCTTTTTTCCAAAAAAAGGCTTTCATCAAGTTGAATGGAATATAATAAGATGGTGTGGCTGTTGCCGGGATGATTCACGACATAGAGATAACTTTTCCCTTCGGGAGTGTGATACAATGAAATCCCATGCGGGTAAAGCGGCAAGTCAGGCGTTCTTTGGAGCAACACGGGAATCGCTTCCGGATTCGTCAGGTCGAGTTTGTAAATGCCACCGAACCCGTCTTTCTTTTTCACCATGCGGGCATAGCGGTCATCCGCGCTGATGTAAGCAATCTGTTTGTGATGATCAATGGTGATATCTTCTCCTCCGGTGATTCCTTCAATCACGCGCACTTTGCCCGCGAAATGCGGCTCAATTTTTTTGAACTGTCCGGCATCATGCATGGTTTTCACAAAAAACAACAACAGCAAAAGGAAGAAAACAGCAAGTGCGATTAGTATTTTTTTCGACATCAGAGTTACTTTATTACTCAAAGAAAAACTTTTTTTACTGTTTTCTCTAACTATCGGAACATTGCATAGAATAATTTTTCGTTACTGTGAAAATTTTCATCTTCAGCCGGGTATGTTTTTTAATGAAAAATCTTTTTTGAAAAATCTGACTCCCATCATTCTTTTCACCGGATTGCTCCTGTTCTCAGGATGTCTCGGTAAATTACCTTCGAAAGAAGAGTTGAAAAACATTTCAAATCACACGGCTTCCGAAATCTATTCCAGCGACAGTATTTTGCTGGGCAGGTATTTTATCGAAAACAGAACGAATGTCCGGTTTGAAGAAATTCCTCCCCATTTTATCAATGCCCTCATTGCAACCGAAGACGCGCGTTTTTATCACCATGAGGGAGTGGATTCGCGCAGTATGCTGAGGGTGTTGTTTAAAACCATTTTATTGCAGGATGAAAGTTCGGGAGGCGGCAGTACGCTGAGTCAGCAGTTGGCAAAAAATCTTTACAAACGAAAGCCCGGCAGATTTGAAATGTTGCGCAACAAAATCCGCGAAGCGATGATAGCCGGCAGGCTGGAAGAAGTATATTCAAAGGAGGAACTGTTGACGCTGTATTTAAATACCGTTTCTTTTGGCGAAGAAGTCTATGGCATCGAAACGGCTGCCGAACGGTTTTTTAATGTCAAACCCAAAGATTTAACTGTCGCGCAATCCGCGACATTGGTCGGGTTGCTGAAAGCGCCCACGCATTTTAATCCGCGGGTTTACCCGGACAGGGCTTTGCAAAGACGTAATGTGGTGGTGGCGCAAATGGAAAAATACGGATACCTTGAATCAGCGGTAGCAGATTCTCTCCGTTCGCTGTCACTTGAATTGGAGTATCATAAAATCACCCATGACACCGGGTTAGCGCCTTTTTTCAGAGAGATGGCGCGGCTCAGACTGATGCACGAATTAGACGCTTACAATCAACAACATGGCACCAATTACAATCTCTATACAGACGGGTTAAAAATTTACACCACCCTGCACAGCCGGATGCAATTGTATGCCGAAAATGCCGTAAAAAATCATCTTGCCGATTTGCAAAAAACATTCGATAACCACTGGAAATCGCAAAAACCCTGGGATGCAAATCCAAACCTGTTGAAAGACGCGGTTCAAAATTCGGAGCGCTACAAAAATTTGAAAAAGAAAGGATTGAATGATGATGAAATTGAAACAAACATGAACACGCCCGTGGAGATGCGGCAATTCTCTTATCTCGGAGAGGAAATCGTCACCCTTTCTCCGCTTGATTCCATTCAACGCTCGCTTATGTGGCTGCAGGCGGGCATGTTGGCGCTCAATCCGCGCAACGGGCATGTGATGGTTTGGGTAGGCGGCATCGAATACGCATTTTTTAAGTACGACCACGTGACCTCAAGCCGGCAGGTCGGCAGCACATTTAAACCCATCGTGTATGCCGCTGCGCTGGAAAACGGGATGCAGCCCTGCGAACGATTCCCCAATGAGTTGGTGACTTATGAAAATTATGAAGATTGGACGCCCCGCAATTCCAACGGGCAATATGGAGGACTTTATTCATTGCAGGGTGCGCTCACGCATTCCATCAATACGATTTCCGCTCAGGTAATCATGGAAGTGGGCGTTGATAAAGTAATGGAGACAGCCGCCAAAGCCGGTGTAACCGGGAAGATGCCCGCGGTTCCCTCTCTCGCGCTTGGTACGGCAGAACTTTCATTGCTGGAAATGACCAACGTGTTCGCTACTTTCGCCAACAGCGGTATTCATACCGCGCCTAAATTTTTGCTGAAAATACTCAATAAAGAGGGCAGCGCGCTGTTGGACAATACCAAACCCACGCCTACTCAACTGGCGATGGAACGGACAACCGCACGCGCCATCACTTATTTTCTGCAAAGCGCTGTTGACAGCGGAACCGGTAATGCGCTGCGTAATCAATATCATCTCACCAATGACATTGCCGGAAAAACCGGTACCACACAAGACCAGACGGATGGCTGGTTCATCGGCTACACTCCTGATTTGGTGTGTGGCGTGTGGGTGGGCGCTGACAATCCGCAAATTCGCTTTCGCACCTCGCAGTTGGGGCAAGGCTCAAAAATGGCATTGCCGGTCTGGGGGCTTTTCATGCAGGAACTGCTCAACGACAAACATTTTTCTTACATGAAGAAAAGCGCTTTTCCCAATCCGGAACCGTCATTGCTCGCGCAATTGGATTGCCCGATGTACAAGGAAAAAATCAGCTTCTGGGAAAAATTATTCGGGAACAAAAAGGATGACAAATCAAAACCTGAACCATCACGGAAAAAAGCGGAGGAACAAAAATCTTCCGTTAAAGACAGAATCAAGAAATTTTTCGGAAAGAAAGAAAAGTGATGATTTTGATGTTAGACTTTCTGATGTTAGATATTAGACTTTAGATTGTTAGACATTATTGAAGATGTTTTACCCTTGCAGGTTTAAGCGCCAGATACAGTGTTTGCAAGACCGGCAATTGAACAGCATTCACATCCTATTTGTTGCCGGTCTGGCAATCACCTTTAGCAATGCATAGACCGTCAACGGTTGCATAATCTCAGAACAGTATGGTTGAGACCTGTTTCAGCTTCCTTTCAGCATCGGTAATCCCGTTTTGGGATTTTCCATGATGGTTTTACCCGCGGGTACCGCATCCAAAGCACCGGTTTTCACTTCTTTGGCGAAGTAGTAAATGGTTTGTTTTCTTCCGCCTTTTAGTTCTACATCTTTGGAATGAAGGAAGTAGGTTTGTCCTTTGGAATTTCTGTGTGAATAAGCCATGATACAATGATTTTAATGGTGACGATGATATATTCTTTTTCTTTTTATAATTTAGTGAAATAACGATAAATAATTGAATTCTTCAAAATGAAATTTCCACATTCGCGAAAAAAGGTGTTGTTATTTGCGACAATCAGCCTTTTTATTTTCAGTACCTGCCGCAAAGATGATACCCCGCCAGCGGAGGTTCCGCTCGTGGATTTGTTTTACAAAAACATGCGCACGCTGTCGCTGGACGTAGCCTATGAACCGGGCGCGGAGCCTTTTCTTGAAACCATCTCCGGAGCCGAAACATGGAGATTCACCGAGCGTAATATCGAAATCCTGTTTTCGGAGCGCCCGGTTGAGTTAGATGTGTTTGTGCCTTATCAATTAGCAGACATGACGCTCATTCCCAATCAAAATAAAAACGACTTCACCGCCAATGATATCCGCAACATCGCTACCCGCCATCAAAAAATCACCGGCACGGAGGAGGACGGGGCGCTGTTCGTAGTTTTTCTGAACGGCAGCTTTCGCCAGCAAAACACCACATCAGAAAATGTGATTGGCGTACATTTAAACAACTCGAACATCATCGCCATCTTCAAGCCGCTCGTGATGGCTTCGGGCGTTTCACGCACGGTGCGCGAGTTTGTGGAGCAAAGCGTGGTGATTCATGAAATCGGTCACGCGATAGGGTTGGTGGAAAATGGGATTCCGCTCACTTCTTCGCATCATGACGAGGATAATCCCGCGCATTGCACCAATCAGGATTGCGTGATGTTCTGGCAAAATGAAATTTCATTTACGATGACTTCATTCGTGCAAAATTTCCGGGATGGCGTTGAAACGCTCATTTTCGGTCAGGAATGTGTGGATGATGTGCGGAATTATTTTCCTTAGGCGCGTTTCCAAAATAACTTCCTCCTCAGCGTGTCTAATATCTAAAGTCTAATATCTTCTTAATGCAGGTTTCAAAATACGGATGTTATTTTGACAACTTATTTAATGGACATCAATCATCTGATACATCGCTTGCGCAGGAATATTTTTTAAATTTTTCCTGTACCAATTACATCCTTTTCACGTTTTTAAAAATCATAAGATTTAACTTCGCTTGATTTCAATTTTCAACAGTAAAAAATGAGTTTCGAAGCAGGCACGGGAATCGCGGACATTACGGCTTTCAAAAAGGGAGTCGGCATGATGGGCTATGGCATGTGGTTCAACAAGGTGCAGGAACGCGGCACGGGGTTGAACGTGCGCGCTTTTGTGTTCAGAGATACGGCTTCCGGGAAGAAAATCGCTTTCGTGGTCGCGGAAATCGCGTTTATCACCATTTCGGTCAAACGCGGAGTGATTAAAAAATTGAAACGCAATCATCCCGAATTGGGATACGAGCACGAAAACCTGCTGCTCTCCGCCCAGCATACGCACAGCGGTCCGGGCGGCTATTCCCATTTCGGATTTTACAACTTCAGCATTCCGGGATTTGTGCCGGAAGTTTATCAGCAAATCGTTGACGGGATTACACAGGCGATTCTCAACGCGGAACAGACCCTGCAGCCCGCCCGTTTGTTTTTGACCAAAGGCGTTTTCGCTCCCGAAACGGAAGTCGCGTTTAACCGTTCATTGAAAGCGTATAACCGCAATCCCGAAGTCAAAAAGTTTAAAGAAAATGAAACGCACCTCGCGGTTGACCGTGAAATGCCGGTGTTGAAAATTGAGGGAATGGACGGCAGACCGATTGGTGTGATTAATTGGTTTGGGGTGCATTGCACGAGCGTACATAATGACAATCACGCCATTTGTTTTGATAATAAAGGGTATGCCGCGCAGTTCATGGAAGCGGATTATCAGAAAGAAACGGGCAACCTGAATTTCACTGCCGCCTTCGCGCAGGGTGTTGCCGGGGATGTTTCTCCCAATTATGTCATGGACGCTAAGAAAAAATGGACACGGGGGAAATTCGAAGATGATTTTGAATGCGCGAAATACAACGGCAACCTGCAATTTGAGAAAGCCGCTGAAACCTTCGAAGCCGCGCGCAAGGGGGATGAAATCAAAGGCGAAATTGACTTCGCCATGATGTACTCGAATTTTTCGAACATCATTCCCGACCCGCAATTCACCAATGGCGTCACGGACGCCAAAACCAGTCCGGCTTGTTATGGCGTGCCTTTTCTGAGAGGGACGGTGGAAGGACCGGGCATGGGCGCGGTGGAAGAAAAATTCGCGATTGCGCTCGCGAAACTCATCAAGGCTTATGAAATCAGCACTTCGGTTTTCCTGAGCAAACAGGAAAAACAAAAACTGTTTGACAAGTTCAAATCGCAGGGGAAGAAAAATATTTTAATTGAAACGGGCGAACGTAAAATCTTAGGCTCGCGCAATGCGAAAAATTTAATTATCCCCGCCTGGGCTGACCCCTCCGTGAAAGCGATTAAAGACCATCACCGGAGCGGCAGTTTGGACAACAAACCCTGGTCGCCACAGGTGCTTCCGTTGCAGATTGTTACCATCGGTACGCTCGCGCTCGTTGCCATTCCGGGAGAAATCACTACCGTGGCGGGCTGGCGGCTGAAAGACACAATTTATGATGAACTGAAGAAAAAAGGCATTCAGCATGTCTTGCTGACATCCTATAGCAATTCCTACAGCGGCTACATCACCACGTTTGAAGAATACCAGGAACAATGTTACGAAGGCGGACACACCGTGTATGGTCAATGGACGCTTGCCGCTTTTCAAACCAAATTCCGCGACCTGGCAAAAGAATTTCTGAAACCCGCAGCCGAACGCAAATTATCCTTCGATGAAAAGCCCGCAAAGTTTACCGAAGATGAATTGCGGAAACGGAGTTATGTGGAGGTGTAGGGGGATAGTTTTAAAAACCGTTCAATTTAGAAGATTGTAAGTCTGCTAAAGCAGTATTTGCTTGGGGTGTGCAAACTGACTGCTTTCCGACAAACTTGTGAACAACTTCTAACAATATCTCGGCTGCCAGAAACGATTTTAATGATACATTTGTAGAGACGTGAAAATTTGTATTTATGGAGATAACAACAGACTTATTTTTAGGCGATAGCAGGAAACAACTAACACGACTTCCTGACAATTCAGTAGACTTAATTGTTACTTCCCCGCCCTATGCCGACCAACGAAAAAACACTTACGGAGGTATTCACCCCGACAAATATGTTGAGTGGTTTTTACCGATTTCAGAGCAGCTTTTGAGAGTTTTAAAACCGACAGGAACTTTTGTTCTCAACATTAAAGAGAAAGTACTTGACGGAGAACGAAGCACTTATGTGATGGAACTCATTATTGCAATGAGGAAACAAGGTTGGCTTTGGACAGAGGAGTTCATTTGGCACAAGAAAAACAGTTATCCCGGAAAGTGGCCAAACCGGTTCCGCGACAGTTGGGAGCGTCTTCTGCAATTCAACAAACAGAAACATTTCAATATGTATCAAGAGGAGGTTATGGTTCCAATGGGTGATTGGGCTAAAACTCGACTAAAAAAACTTTCCGACACCGACAAAGTGAGAGATAACTCTAAAGTTGGTAGCGGCTTTGGCAAAAATATTTCTAACTGGTTAGACAGAGACAAAGCGTATCCGACTAACGTATTACACCTGGCGACAGAGTGCAACAACAAAAATCATTCTGCCGCATTTCCTGAAGAACTTCCTGAGTGGTTTATCAAACTTTTTACAAAAGAACACGATACTGTTTTGGACCCATTTATGGGTAGTGGAACATCACTTATTGTTGCCAACCGTATGCGGAGAAATTCCATTGGAATTGACATTATGCCTGAGTATTACGATATGGTGAGAAAACAATTGAAGCCCGTTGAACTGTATCTTTTAGAGCCTAAAATTAAGTATGAAAAAACTAAATCTGAAAGACGTTACGCAATACGTTGAGAAGAACATCGGGACATTTCACCAAAAGAGAATACAAAGTTTAGACAGCTTAAAACTTTCACAAGTTTTAAAGCGAAAAAATCCTTATCTATATAAGGCAAAGTATGTTTTAACGGCAGAACAGATTATCAGAGGAATTGTTGATGCTCACATTTCATCCAACGAAGAAACAATTTTTGGCGACTGGCTTGAAGGACTTGCAATTTTCATCAACGAGAAAGTTTACGGAGGGAGGAAGTCAACAACTAAAGGAATTGATCTTGAATTTTCTAAAGGGGACAAGCGATTTATTGTTACTATCAAATCTGGTCCAAATTGGGGCAACAGTAGCCAAATTGCTAAAATGGTTTCTGACTTTAAAACTATTTCTAAAACAGTAAGAACAAGTAATTCAAAAGTAACTGTGATTGCAGTAAATGGTTGTTGCTATGGTAGAGAAACCCAACCTGACAAAGGTGCCTACTTCAAATACTGCGGACAGAAATTTTGGGAGTTTATTTCAGGTGATAAAAATCTCTACATTGAAATCATTGAGCCACTCGGACACAAAGCCAAAGAGAAAAACGATGACTTTGTGAAATCCTATTCGCAAATGATTAATAAGTTCACCAAAGAATTTGCTATCAAGTATTGCGACAATGACGGAAATATTGATTGGAAGAAATTAGTAGAACTCAACTCCAGCGATAGCAAAAACTAACGGACAAAAAATTATAACTGCTACCAATCGAGTACCCACCTGCCACCTGTCTATGACATCAAGATTCTCTCACCCTCTTCATAAACGTATGCTTAATATTTAGCAACCGATTATTCCGCAATATTCTCCGAGACCTTTTAATATTGCCTTAAAAATCGCTTATATTTAATTTTAAACGCGGTTCTTGGATGGAAT
This sequence comes from Chitinophagales bacterium, assembly GCA_041748615.1. Classification (GTDB taxonomy): domain Bacteria; phylum Bacteroidota; class Bacteroidia; order Chitinophagales; family CAIOSU01; genus JBGTCY01. The sequence goes on along the minus strand of JBGTCY010000212.1, from coordinate 1,910 downwards.
AATGTTTGGAATAATGTTGGGCATAATTAGAACGAATGATAGAAATACATATACTACACTTTATTTTGGGAGTTCTACTCTTCTTTATCATTAATTGGATTGGAAAACATTCCTTTTCAGTAGGATATATGCAAATATCAATGTTTCTAAAAGTAGAAGAAGCGCCAGCATTTAATTTCTTATTCAGAATCATAAGTCCCATAGTTTACCTATTTATTGTTTCAGCAATTCTCTATAAAATTGGACTTGATAGATTTGTTACTAATGCTTATTATATATCAATCTACTATGTTGTTTTTAGACTCATTTTTAATCTATTAACTAATCGTGGGCTTTTAATGAATTGGTATCGTCAAATCCTTTATTGGATTTCGATAATTACCATTTCATACTTTTCATATACAGAGATTATTTATAAGAAAGAAAATATCCTTCCTGACCTTGAAACAATTTCAAACGAGTTATGGATAATAATCTTAATATTCTTATTTCATACCCTAAATAAAATTAGAATATCATCAGATAAATCTATTAAACGAAAAGAAAATTATTTAAAAAGCAGGCTTTCAAAATTTAAAGAAGAATATTCAGATTTAGTAAATGATAAAATAGATAATGACAAACTGAAATCAATTGTTTATGCTATAATGATTTATGAAGATTTCAATAGACCTAAAGCTGCTCGATTAGTTGAAAATGTACGATTTAAGTTGACAAGAAAAAAACATTCTCTCGGACTTATGCAAGTTCAAACAACCGAATTTATTGATGATAGAAAAAGTGTAGAATTGGGATTGTATAAACTTTTAAATGCATACAGTAGGATATTAAAAAATATGAGACTTGATAAAAAAGAAACAATTGAAATTCTTTTATCTGATGCTTGGCATATTGAATTGAATATGGAGAAAAAGATTATTTCAGACTACAATAAAGATGATGATTATGTTAAAGAAGTTAGAATGTTATCAGAAAAAATATTTGAATTTAATACTTCTGAAAATAGAACGTATTTATTTCCCAATTATAAAGGAGAAAAACCTAATTATGATTGGAAAGAAGAATAAAGCAACTACCACCTATCAAGTACCACGCCCCGCCACCAGCCAGTAACGCCAGAGGCTCTTACATCACGCAGCCCTTCCATCAGGATAAACTCTCCCCGTTTGGCTGAATTGCCCTTAATGCACAACCGACAGCACCGGCTGAGAGGGGATGGATGGTCCGTGTGAACCGATGGCTATCACGCGCAGCCACACCTTGCTCATCGGCTTCAGGTTTTTTACCAGCAGTTTTGATTGGCAGATAGCCCTTTCATTTTCCCACACCGCATTCACATCACCGGGGTCATCGTATGTTTTTTCAATGATATAACAACGGCTGCCGGTTACGCGCCTGAAACTCAGTTTTACTTCTCCCGGATTTCCTGTCGGTGATGCTTTTAATTGAGTCACCTGCTGAATGTCTCTTCGGGTTGATGGTTTACGAAGCTGAAACTTGGATAGCTCGATGATGGCTGCCTGTTGTTGATAATCCCCCGCTTTACTGGAAGTCAGTTTAACATAACTACTCAACCTAAAAACAAGGTTGGTAACGATTTCCCTATGTAAATCACGTTCATTTTTCGCGACAAGCGAACCATCATTCGCATGAACGATTTTTTCCATTAACAGATGATTGGCAGCCGTTAATTCCGCGATGGAAGGATGAGGGTTTGGAAACACAGCAGGATTAGCGCCTATTGCCTGTATCTTTCCTGCAATATTTGATACAAAATCTGAATTCCCCTTCCGCGTATATTCGAAGGAAACAATTTTGATGGTTTTCATCTTGTTGGATTGAGCGAATTGAATTAAACAATATCAGCTATATGTACGGAACAAGCGTTTTTTTTGTTTCATCTTGCCACA
>JBGTCY010000211.1:0-10375 GCA_041748615.1 Chitinophagales bacterium | reverse complement strand
TGACGGGACACTGTCACGTGCGGTTCTTCGAGAGGCTTAGGGGTGAAACTCTCCTTTGCCTATTTAGCGTGAAAAAATCAATTTTTAGAACTGCCCTTAATTAAGTTTCAAAAATGTCCTCATCATTACTCATACAGTTTCGCCAGTTATCCCCAGATAAAATCAGTGAATTGCGCCATTATTTTCGTGATGCGCCAAAAGCGACTATGCTGCTTGATTTTTTAATCAATCAAAAAGGAACATCATTTAATACGAGGGACGCAGTGCTGCATGTGTATGGATCGAAGCCGGACAATAAAGATTACGCGGTGTATGAAAACAGGTATTACAAACTCAGAAAAAAAATTGAAACCAAGTTAAAGCCGGAAAAAACCATTTCTCATTTTGTTTTAACGGAAGAAGAAAACGAATTACTCGAAGCGAAACTGCTGCTGGCGAACGGCAGGTTTGCGGAAGCGGAAAAAATTCTGATGCAAACAGAAAAAAAGTGTTACTCGAGAAACATTTTTGAATTATTACCGGAAGTGATTGATTTGCGCATTCAAATCGGACAGTCGTTAAATAAGATTCAGGAAAACAAACTGCTGCATGAAAAATTTTATGATGCCCTGAATTTATATCGTGACATCATGGAAGTGAAAAATATCACACGCACAATTTATGAAGTCAATTTCCGGCATGGCATCAAAGCGGCTGAACCTCTCTACAGACGGATGGCGAAAATTGAGCGCAAACACAAGCAGTATCCGCGTTTCAATTTGATTTACAATTTTGTTTCAGGCTATTATAAAGTGGGAGCAGGAAGCCCCGAATATCTCAATAGAACAAATGTGACCAACCGCCATATTGGCGTTGCCCGAAAACTGATGCAGCAATTCCCGGAGATGCCCGCTACGAATTATTCTTTAACCGCGCAGGCTACCCAGAACTACCGGTTGATGGAATTGCAGACAATGTCTTACTACAACGCGATGCGTTACAAAGAAGCTGCGGAAGAAATGCTGCTTCTGTATGAAAAAGTGATTCAACCGGAATCACCCATGAAGCGGCTTAAAACTGAAATCCTTTTTAATAATTCCATTCACATGATGGTGGCAGCCGGTCGTTATGGCGATGGGTTGAACATTGCTAAAGAATATTTAAAATTTCTGGTATCAAACAAAAGACATGAACTGCTCCACAACGCTTATCTGGAAATTGCCAACATTCATGTTTCCATGTATCCGCAGCAATCCGGCTATGACCATGACTCGCTGATGAAGCGATTGAATGCAATTATCGAGAAGGTGAAAAAAAACAAAGAAAATTATTTGAGCAAACCCGTTTGGATAACGAAATTGAAATTGTTAGTGATTCTGAAAAAATATCCTGAAGCCAAAAAATTACTTTTATCCTCGCAAGCGAAATTATTTCAGGGGAAAATGCAGTTCAGGGATTCCTTCATCAAGTTGATTGAGTTGAAATCCATCACTCAAAATACAGAGGTACAAAAAGCGCTTTCAGAATTTAAAAGCGCATGTCAGATTTCAAAAAACGCTGCCAAAAGCGCGGATGAATTTTTACATTGGAGGTGGATGGAAAAAATGTGTGGGATTCAATAAAACAATATTCAATGAGTAAAATTGTATTTGTGATTCATGGGAAAATGAGCGCGAAAAAAAGCGTTGTGAAAAGATTGAAGCAGTTAGCATCTATCCACGAGCATCCTGTATTTATTGAAACATCAGAACCTCGTCATGCTACTAAAATCACTTATGACGCGCTGATGAATCAGGCAAAATATATTATCGCTGTGGGTGGTGACGGGTTGCTGAATGAGGTGATGAACGGATATATGCAGTGCCCGCGTGAAATCAGAAGACAGTCTGCTATTGGAGTGTTCCCAAAAGGAACGGGAAATGATTTTTGCAAAACCATTGGCATCAAAGCGGATTTCAGACAACTTACGGATTTGTTGAAAAAAGGGCAAACAAAATCCTTAGATGTTTTGAAAACAAATTTTACGAATACCAACCGCCTGCCGGAAGAAAGATTTTGCATGAATATCACGGACATCGGCATTGGCGGTTATGTTTCGCAACGCGTGAATAACAGCAGCAAGTTATTGGGTTCAACGCTGAGTTATGTGAAAGCGATTATCCTCACCTTTCTTGATTACCGTCATCGGAAAGTACGGATTACTGCAAGAGATTATACATGGGAAGGAAAAGTGTTGATTGTGGTGATGGCAAATGGAAAGTATTTTGGCAGCGGACTATGTATCGCTCCGCAGGCTGCGCCTGATGACGGTGAAATGCAAATCGTGAATCTCGCGAATGTCAGTTTGTTCGACTATATCAAACATCAGGGCGCGGTACGGAAAGGTCAATTGATTCAACATCCGGAAGTGACTTATTTATCTTCTCCTTTTTGCAAGATTGAAACCATCGAGGAATGTACCATTGATATGGATGGTGAATTCGCGGGATACGGACCGATTGAAGTGGAGGTCATTCAGAGGGCGGTTAATTTTTTAATGCCTTGAATGAGTTTGAATTTCAACTGTTCAAACTTGATTCCATTAATGCACAACCATCATCCGTTTAAACTCGCTATTTCCAAAATCATCGGAAATTCTGATCGCGTAAATTCCTTCCTTGAAATTTTTCACCGGCACTTGCATTTCATTCCTGTCAGTAACAGATTGAAATACACGTTGGCCGGACAGGTTGTAAATCTCAACTAATGTTTGTTTGCCGGAATCATTCCATTGCATGGTCAGGAATTCATCAGCCGGATTCGGGAATAATTTGAGAGGAGTTTTTTCAATCAAAGCTGGACGATTCTCAGCATTGAAAAAATGGTCAGCATTCCAGGCATATTCCAAAGTGAGGCTGTCCACCGTGATTTTAGCGTAATAAACCAAATTGGTTGTCACGGAATCGGTAAACCATTCTTCTTCATAGTGCGCTTGTGAAAAAGTATTTTGAAAATCTTCAAAACTGCCATACATCAGGTTGTTTCCGACAGCAAGAATCCAGGTTTGTCCGCCATTGGTCGGGCAAGCCCGCACACCATTTATTTCACCGCTGCAGCTTCTTCTCACGGCAACATAACTGTTGTTCTGCCTGCCAAAAAGCCACAAACTATCGGTGACTACCTCATCAAAATCATTTTCTTTCCAATGCAAAGCCACTTCTTTCCTGTTGAATGATTGCCCCAGCCAATCCTCGGTGATTTCAGGACGATACATCACGAGCGCAATGTTTTTTTTCTGTGCTATATAAGGCAAATGGGTGTTGGCATTATTAGAATTCCTGTTAAGCCAGTTTGTTTTTGGTTCACCGGAGCCTAAGTAAACGGCTGTTGTTCCCACGGCAGCCATGATGGGATGTTGTTGAAATCCCACTTTTCCCTTCCAGAAATCCTGCGCGGAAGAAAGCGTCACAGAATGGTCTTTGAATATGGCAATATCCTGTCCGCTGATGACTGTACTTTTTGAAATGGAACTCAATGATTGAGCGATAGCCGGAAATCCTTGAGGCGAAAGGATGGAAAGCGGTCGCAGCAACGTAAAATCAACATGATTCAAGAGATTGGAATCCACGAGCAACAGAGCGGTTTCGCCTGCAACGGCAGGATGAAAATACCCGCCTGAACTCCATTGAAAAATAATTCTGTCTAAATCTGTCAGACTATCATTGATGACAAAACCGCTGTCTAAGGAATGTCCGATTTGGTAAAGCGTATCCAACTGAATTGTGCGGGATGCGATGATATCATCAACAGGCAGAGCCGTGGTTGCCAGAAAACCTCCGGCATGAGAAACCGTTTGCGGTGCATCGCCTAAGCCCGTGAGCAGGTAAATCAAATTATTATGATTTAGGTTATAAGGTGTATTGTATTGACCCGGATAAGCCCTTCCGGCTGTAGGAAAACAAACTCCGACATCATTAGTCAGCATTAATAATTCTTTCAGTAATCGCTCAGCAGCCTGAGTAGCCAATAGTTTGATTTCAGCATCCTGTGCAAAATCAGCGAGGTTCAGTAAGCCGCTTAAGCTGTATGGCGCATACACCGGAGAGAAAAATTCGTAGAACCCGAATTGATTTTTCAACTTCAGGTAGTGACGCAATCTTGAGTCCAAATTGGCGTCAATCATTTTTCCATACCTTTCATGCAACAGCCAGTCGGAAGACATCCACATAATCATGTGATTTTCCGACCAGTAATTTCTGGTGGTGTCGCTCTTGGTTAGCCAATAGGGAACTGAATATAAAACTGGCAAAATCTGACTGTCATAATTTCCATTCGTGAAAAATAATACCCGAATCAGTTTAACAATGTCAAAGTCGCTGGTAGTTTTTGTGAACAGTCTGTCGAGGATGTTATTGAGGGTTGTCGTATCAAGCGGCAATCCCTCATACGCCTGTAAAATCAATTTGTCACCGGTGGGCGCAGCAAGAGTAGTTGCAATGTATTGGTTTCTGCGCAATTCAAAATCGGGATTGGCGGAAGATTTTTGAATGAATGCCGGAATAACAAAGATGAAGAAGCAGATAAACAGCTTCATTGAGTAATTTTTCATATGAAAATTAAGTGATTGTTCAAATCCTGAAAGAAACTAAAAATTAATTTGAAGTTAATTCTTTTTTCATCGATGTAATGTAATTGTTATCAGGGATTGAAAAAAAATTGATACCTTAACGGCATGAAATATTCGCTTTCTAAAATGATGAAAATATTTTACACGCTCACCTTAATATTATGTTGTTATCACATGCATGCGTCAGACACGCTTCGCCCCGTTTCCTATGCCGACACCTGCGCCCGCAAGTTTGTGCCGAATGTGGGAGTTGTTCCTGATTTGGTGTCATACATCGCTCTGCCTCCTTTTTCTGGATTTATTTGCGGCACCAATTCATTAAAATCTCCTGAAAAAGCGCAGAAATATTATGGGACTGACACAGCCCGAACATTAACAGACATTGCATTTTGGTTCGGGCAGAAAATTCAATCCTCAAGCCCCGGGCAAATCAAAGGGAAGGTGTACAGCGTTCATCCAATTAAGGGAAGCCCCGACATTTTATTAGGCGAAAGTATGCCGCTACCGGTAGATTCCATCAAGACGACCAACATCCTTACGGTAGTCAGTTTTACCGCGCCATTGAATCTGCCGGATTCTTTTTTTGTAGCGTTGGATTTGACCTTGCTCTCACCGGGCGATTCGGTGGCGTTGCTGTCCACCAAAGACAGTTGTTTTTCCGGAGAGCAGTTAGCCTGGGAACTTGACAGCAACGGAGTATGGAATCCTTTTAATGACGGCACCATCGTTTCATCCTGGGGATTAAATATAGACATGGCAATTTTTCCGGTGGGTGATTTTGGTTTGAATACATTCATTCAGCCCAAGCAAACCCCCGCTCATGATTTCAATTTTTTCCCGAATCCTGCGCGTGATTTTATTTACTGGAATTGCAACACATGCCGCGCGAAAAAAACTGAAGTTTTGATGTATGATATGCAGGGCAGATTAGTTTTTTCTAAGACAACAAATGAGTTTGAAAATGAAATTGAATTTTCAAACCTGAAAAACGGCATGTATCTTATTCGTTTTATTTCAGGAAACAGGCAATTTTATTCCCGCCTGATGATTCAACATTAAAAGTGTTTTCATGATGAATGAAGTTTCAAAAATTGATTACATGAAACCGGATGTCCCTTCCGAGTTACCCTGGTTTGAAATACCGGTCGTAAAAGCCACTCCGGAATCTTTACAAGGCTACGGAATGATGGTAAATGATTATAACTATTTCCCCATTGAAATATTACCGTGGCCTGCGCCAGGTTGGCGGCAATTAGACCCCGGCACCGGAAATGAAGCGGGAACCGTCTCCGGCATTTTTGAATTTTGGTGGGAGGGTGATTATTTTTTTGGAAAAAATAATGCTGTGAACGAACGCTATTTGCTGGGCTGGAGTAAAAATCCGTGCGATGCAAAAAAAGATGCTCCCAATCATCACTCAAAGGTTTTGTTGTGGCACGCCAACTATCATCCCGATGGCGGACAGTTATTTTTTCCATTGGATAACACACCGTTTATCGTGCCGCTGGCATTGCCGGGTGATGATGTGAGTCCCGAAGAATTCACCGCGTTTTATTTTGACGGCACCAAAGGATTATACATTCATCCAAATGTTTGGCATGAAGGCATTTTTCCATTAGCGCCACGCGCCCGTTTTTATGATGAACAGGGAAAAATTCATGCCCGCATCAGTTGCAATATCGCGGAAGAATTCGGAGTCTTTTTGGAAATGCCGCTGACTGAACCGGAGGATTGAGGGTTAAGTTTCTGCTTTTTTCATTCCAAAAAAAACTTTCTATTGTCATGAATTTACAAATCACAAAATGGAAATCACAAATAAATTCAAATATTTAAAAAATAAAACCCTAAAGATATTATGTCTGGAAAGGTTTGTATTTTGAATTTTTAGAATTGAATATTATTTGTTTTTTTGTGAATTGTTATTTGGCGCTTAAATAAAAAACTAATAGTTCTCAATCTTCAATTTGTAATCGCATAGATATTTTTTTAAGTCATCACTCCACTCGTTTTATCTCATAGCCAATCACATCCAAAGGATTTTTCCCTGTATAATTTTCTCCCATTCTGCCGGAATAATAGCAGGAATAGAGCAATCCCCTAATGCCAAAATCCAATTGCCTGAAAATGGTGGAGAGTGCGCCATCGCTTTGCGGTGCGGTTTCCATTTTGTGAATCAACCATTTCAAAATGAAATCGGGCATGAAAGACAAGATGGAAAGCAACAAACTCAAATCACTGATATCGCTTTCCGGTGCATGGTCGGTAAGTTTATCAAGATGTGCGATGGAGCCGGTAGCGGAAAACGCGGGGAAATCACCGTTTTCCGGCAGCATTAAATCACCCAACCGGATGAGCGTTTTTTTAGCGCGCGGACTGAGTTGTGCCATGGATTAATTTTTTTGCTGCGTTAATTGTTCACTCAATTTTTGTGACAATGCCATCACCGTTAATGAAGGGTTGATTCCCGGTGCAGCCGGATAGATACTTGAATCAGCGATGAAAATATTTTTGGAATCATGTACATTATAATCCGGGTTCACCACAGATTGGCTCGCGTTTGCGCCCATCGCACAGCCGCCCATGAGGTGCAATCCGAAGTAATAAGGCGATTGAATGATTTCTTTCGCCCCGCTTGCAGAAAGGATATTCCGAATCACTTCCAAGCCTGCATCGCGTTTCACTTTATCATGGTCTGTCAGCGGTTTTTTTACATTGAGTTTTCCTTTTTTATCCACTGCGATTTCTCCGACATGTTCATCCCGGATTGCCACTTCGATGCAAGACATTTTGGTGTAGTTGCGCATCAACTCCTGGTGACGTTTTCCGGTGCCCGCGAATAAAATGCCGAGCGAAATGGGTGGTGCAAAAACATTTTCCAGCTTAAACCCTTTTGCGCGAAAAGCGGGGTCTTTGGATGCTACTGTTTGAAAATAGCCTTTGTGTGAATTCACCGGTTCATCATAAATTCCGAAGGTCATGAATTGCGGATGTGCGGAAAAATATTTCCCCAATGCGGGCAGCCTTTCTTTGAAACCTGATTTTAAAAGCAAAGCCGTAGTTCCGAAGGAGCCACCTGCTAGGATGACTTTTTTACAATAATATTCTGTCTTCCGTTTGTTTTTGATTGCAAAAACCCTGACTCTTTCTTTATTGACATCCAACCGCTCCACCATCACTTCCGATTCCACCGGCAATCCTTCTTTTTCCGCTTTCAACACATAACCTACCAATGAACTTTGTTTCGAGTTTCGATGACAACCCCCGAGGCAGGCGATACAATCATTGCCCTGCTCATAAGCGCAATCGTGCTGGCCTTTTCGCAGATAATGCCATTTATAATCCAACTTTTCGCAGGAAGCTGAAAATAAATCAGCATTGCGATTGCGCTCTTCCGGTGTGAAAGTGTGTAAATGAAGCGCGCTTTCAACTTTATCATAATAAGGTTTCATTTTTTCCGACTCAAAAAAATCAACCCCTGACAGGGCTTTCCAGTCATTCCAGGCAATGTCGTCAAACCGGTCGAGCAGACATTGATTCACAATCGAAGTGCCACCCACTACTTTCGCCCTGAGAAATGCCATGCGCGCTACAGCATCAAATTCAATTCCTCCACCCCAATAGAGTTGAGCGGATGTGTCCGCTTCATTGCGGGGGAAAGTTTCTTTACGGAAAAATTTTCCCGCTTCAAGCAACAGACATTTCGCACCGGATTGATGCAGGTGATAGGCAAGGTTTCCCCCTGAAGGACCGGAACCGATGATGATGAAATCGTACATGGATTTTGACAAAGTTTAAATCAGTATAACAGCCGCAGTGAAGCTTTTTAAAAGACTTGTGAACTTAACAACAATCTGACGAATTTTTAAAATAATTGTAACGGATGTCACATCTTGCCCGGTTTCATGATTGCCAGCATCAGCCTGATTGCGAAAATCGCTGCTATCACAAAAGCGACAACACCCAGCACCGGAACATTTTTGTAGTGCGGTGGAATATTGGAATGAATCACAATCGCGGAACCTAAAATCATGGAACCAACCACCACCGCGAAGGCAACCCGGTTTCCCACCAAATCCATTTTTTTCAGGACAGGGTCAAGTCCTTTGTGTTCAAACTCAATATGGAGTTTGCCTGCTTTAATTTTATTGATGATTTCACGAATGTCATTTGGCAGTTCAATCATTAAATCACCAGATTCTTTGATGCTTTCAAAAATGCGCTTTATCAGTTCGATAGGACTGTAGCGTTTTGCCATGATTTTTCTTGCATAAGGCTGCACTTCTTGCATGAGATTATAGTCGGGAAAAAGGGTAAGCCCAACTCCTTCAATAATAATCAGCGCGCGCATCAGCAAATGAAAATGCGGTGAAATCCTGATTTTATAGTCGTACATCACTTTTTGCAGTCCATCGAGAATAGCGCTCAATTCCACTTCGCTGATGGAAGTGGTATGCGCGGTTTCCAGAAATTCTTTTAATTCTTCTTCAAACTCCTCCCGCTTTTGAATGACATTGTTTTTTGCCATTGCCTGCACCGTATCCGCGAGTTTTTTTACATTTTCGGAATGCAGATAAAACATCAGGTCGCCCAGGATATACTGGTCTTCCAGCGTGAGAGAACCCATCATGCCGAAGTCTATGAAGCAAAGTCGTCCGTCCCGCATCACGAAAATATTTGCGGGGTGAGGGTCGGCATGAAAAAAGCCAAATTCAAAAACCTGGATGAAGTATAGGTCTAAGCCGATTTGTGCAGCCTCCTTTGGGGTTAACCCTGCGGCTTCAATCGCGGCAATATCCGTGAGTTTTTTTCCGTCAATAAATTCCTGGCAAATCACTTTTTGAGTCGTGTATTCATCATACACCCTGGGAATGTAAATCCGGGAGTCTAATGTGAAATTTTTTGCAAACCGCTTCATGCTTGCCGCCTCAGTCACAAAATTCATTTCCTTCCTGATGGCTTTTTCAAACGTGTTCACCAACTCAACCGGCTGCATGACGGATGCCTCCGGAAAATTCCGCTCAATGATTTTCGCAAGGTCGCGCATGATTTCAATATCCGAGCTGATGCTCTTGCGAATACCTGGTTTTTGGATTTTCAACACGGCAACATCGCCCCTTCTTAATTTCACACGATGCACCTGTGCGATAGACGCAGAGGCTAAAGGTTGCTCTTCAATATATTCGAAAATTTCATCTAACGGTATATTAAACTCTCTTTGAAGTTTGGGTTTGACATCTTCAAACGGAATGGAAGGTACGTGGTCTTGTAATTTTTCAAATTCAGTGATTAATCCTTTCGGGATAATATCCGGACGATTGCTGAGAATCTGACCGAATTTAATGAAGGTAGGACCCAATTCCTCACAGACAAGCCGGATTCTTTCGTAGCGGGAATATTTCATGGCGGGAATGCCATCGCGGTCAGGAAGCAGCGAGCGCCAATTCAGTCCTTTAAATCGCGTGTGAGCAACAACATCTTCAAAGCCGTATTTCACCAGAATTTTTAGAATCTGCCGGTATCGTTTGAAATAAGGCGTTTTCACCTCATCATCATCCAAAACATCATTCATGCTTTCTGTAAGATTATCAGTGGTCAAAGTTACTTGATTTGTGATGGAATCAGGAATGGGTAAGATACAGGATGTTTCGGTGAAAGTAAAATGGATGTGGTTGTTTGATTGCTGAATGTCTTAATTCCATAGCCCACGGTTTAAACCGTGGGCTATGGAATGTAATTATCTGATTTGAAAATGGATTAATCCATTTTCATTAAACTCTAAGGATTTTACAG